>NZ_CEVXFV010000018.1:0-75678 GCF_982396655.1 Cellulosilyticum sp.
AGTCAATTCTACTTATTATCTAGGAAAGTAGAACTTTCCTAGATAATAAAAAAAGCAGGAATTATAAGTAATATAATTCCTACTTTATAAAAATACAATAGCCTCTGGCAAATAATAAGATTTAATTTCTTCTAATTCCCAATAAACATAAAATAACTTTCTCTTAATCGTCGCATGTATTAAGTCTCCTGGCTTTAAATCTTTATATATAGGATACTCCAGTAGAAGTTTATACTCTTTATTTTGTCTTGATTTGGTAAGTGTAACTTGCCCGCCTTCTTTGCATTCCACCACCTTAAAAATGGCTTGTTCATAAGTTGTGGCAAGTTCTTGATAACCACCTTTGTTTTTTCTCTGACGGTATCTACTCAAATCTATTACTATGGGGTCTACTGCTATAACAGGGTCCTTCGTTAAACTTGATAACTTGTTTCTTACCTTATATAACCGCATGTATTCCTCGCCATATAATTCTAGAATTGTAGGCGTCTCTTGTTGCTTGTCTTTATTTACTTCTTCAGTATTATTAGTATCTGGTAGCGCCTTATCTAGTGGTGCATTGGCCTTATCATTCATTAATTCGGACCTATTTGCCGCAATATAATTATAAATATCATGTATTGTATAAATGACTTGGTATGCTTGAACCTCACTTAAGTATCTCTTATTTCTAGGAATCCAATATAATACTAGCTTGCTCAATGTCTCACGCCCCAGATATTTCTCTTCTACATCTAGTCCGCTACTTGTAATATATTCTTTAAATAGTTCAATGCCAAGCTTTTGTAGTGAGTAAATATATGGGTTCTTTTTTATCTCTTGTGTATATAAATTAACACGATCTAATATGTGCATATACTCCTCCATCTATATGATATTTATCATTGGTAGTTATAGTTTATACATATTAGTCATGTTTTATACCTTTATTTGGTAAATCACAAAAAAATACTCTATATATTAATATATATAGAGCAAAAGGGATTGATATGTTATACTTACGTCATTGTTGGATATAAATTGTTATCCACACCTATATCCACATTTATATTAACATATACACATATCCATGTCAATAGTTTTTCCTTTGTTACAACAAGCTTTTTATCATTTTTATTCTCCTTTATCCACAATTTGTTTATATCTTTTTATCCACCGTTTTTCAAGTTATCCTTAGCTTATCCACACTTTTACACCACTTTATCAACATGCCAAGGATAACTTATTTATATAACCGCATTCACTACATAAAGTGTCATCACGCCAGGAACGCCTAATACGCCTGCACACCCCATAGTAAGCCAATTAAAACCTATAGCATATTGCGGTATAAGCCAATTTATCATAAACATTAATATAACGCCTAACAATATCCTCTCAATAAGCTTACATATAAAATCACGACATAAAAACCACACCAGTAATACTATACCAATACTAACTCCTGCAATCATTATCACTTGTATATCCATTTACTCCCCCTCTTTCTTCATAACTGGTACCTTACATCAATATGTCCTTCTTTTATAATTCATGCCTTATTCTTCATTTTGATAATATAATTTCTTTAATTTCTTTATGAGATAATTATGCTTCACCATACTCGCTTTATATGCATAGGTATAATAATCGATAAGATCTGGTTCTACCACTACTTGGAATTGATTAAATGCTGCTGCCATTTCTTCTTGCGCTCTATTTAGTTCTTCTTGTAATAATTCTTTCTCTTTTTCAATCAGCCTTTGTTCTTCTTGCATAAAATTCCCTCCTTTTTTAGAAGTATACCCTAAAGCCCTAACCCTCTATACATTTTTTCTATTAATACATAGTATATTCATGAACATTTAGAAAAATAACAACCGATGTCCAAAAAAATAGGATACTGCACCATTTTTAGTGCAATATCCTATTTCACTGACTACTTATTAACTTTTCATTAGGCATTTAAAAGTTGTAATACTTGTTGTGGACGTTGATTAGCTTGAGCAAGCATGGCATTTGCTGCTTGTGTAATAACATTATATTGTGTATACGCTGTCATTTCTTCTGCCATATCTGCATCTTGAATACGTGATAAAGCTGCAACCATGTTTTCTTCACTTACACCTAGATTTGTAGCTGTATGCTCCAGACGATTTTGATAAGCCCCTAAATGACCTCTAATAGTGGCTGTTTGCTTGATTGCTTCTTCTACTCTGCTTTGCGCATCGCCATCTTCTATTTTTAATCCATTAATCTGATCTGTTGTTTGATATAAATTAATAGCTGCCCCATCTACCACTAAGTTCTCATCTTGATCAGCACCTATATGCAACATAATATTTCCATTGCTATTTAAAATCTTTTGGCCGTTAAAGTTTGTCTTATTTTTAATTGAATTAATTTCTTCAACTAAAGTATCTATCTCCATTTGAATATTAGCCTTATCTACATCATCGTATGTACCGCTTCCCCCTTGTGTTACAAGTTCTTTCATACGAACAAGCATATCACTTACTTCATTTAATGCACCTTCTGCCGTCTGAATCATAGAAATGCCGTCCATAACATTTCTATTAGCTTGATTTAACCCTTTACTTTGTGTATCTAACTTGTTAGCAATAGCAAGCCCCGCTGCATTGTCTTTAGCTGAATTAATTTTAAGGCCTGATGATAAGCGCTCCATAGATTTTGATGCTGCATTTTCTGCCTTGTTTAATGCATTAATTGTAACAAGCGCTGGCATATTTTGACGAATTTTCATTTTAACACTTCCCTTTATATATAATTTTATTAAGCTTCAAAGCCTCTATTATTACTTCCTAAGCTTATTTCATTTAAATTTCCTTTACCATAAGTCATTCCTGCATAAATAACTTCTGCATTTTGAATACTTGGTGTTCCTGCTTTTCCTTGTTGCATTTCTTCTTGTTTAACTGCTTCCTTAAAACCTACATATATTTTTTCTATAAGCCTATAAGCTTCCTCTAACTTATGTAAATCCTTACTTTGAATAAGCAAACCTTGTACATATACATAAATTCTAAACAAGTCCCTAGAAATAGCCACATTAAAATCTAAATCTCCTGCTAGCATCTGTACGATATCAATAGCTTTTTTAGCCTCAATTTTTCGCTCTTGTCCTTCTTTTTGTCTTGCTAGCTCTATCTTCTCCAGAAGCAGCTCATATGTAATACAAAGTAATTGTCCTCTTGTGGCATTTACCACATTAGATACTGTAATCATCATTTTCGCTCCTATCCACTTCTTCGAAGTACCCTACAAATTGCTTTACTATATTTAATATATCGTCTTTAGGTCTTTTTTTATTAGCCTTTGTTTCTTCAAACTCTTGCTTTTTCTCATTTTCTTTCATCATACTTACTTCCATCCCCCAAACTTTTAAACCACTTCTTCAAATAAACTATCACCTTTTTTCATAACCTGTACTGGGGCACTACTTATATTTGCCTCTTTAGCTACATCATATTCACTTTTATAAATACTGTATCCAAGCTGTTCTATTAAATTTTTAAGATATTCTCCACTTTGCTTAAGCTTATCAGTAGCCACTTCATCTTCACCTTGCACCTTGTAACTTATACCACTATCTTTCATCTCCACATAGGCTGTTACTGTCCCTAAATTTTTCGTTTCATAGCTTATAATAGCCTTAAGGCTATTTTCCTTCTCTGAAGCTGACTTACCATCCTTCTGAATATAGAGATTGATTAATTTTTGCTCACCATTTACAACAAAAGGTATTTGATATAACCCCTCTTGCTGAATTAATTGCTTTTGCGTATGTGCAACTTCTTCCATTTGCTTGTAACTTCTATATCCCACAAAATCTCCTGTTGTTACAGCTAATTCCTTCTCAGCCTTCGCCTTTGCTTCTAAAGCTTCAAGTTGTGCCTCTAACTCCTCTAGATGCTCTGGTAATTCCTCTTTTAGTAACTGATGTTCCTCTAAAACCTGTGCATATAAATTAGGATTCTCATTAATTTTATCCATCCAATAAATATTGGACACTGTAAGTGGCACATTATTTTTCATCATATTTTCTATCACTTCTGGTTTTACACCCTTAATATACTCAAGCTTTTCTAAAAAGCTCTCTGGCAGTGTAGACATTCCTTCAAACTGACCCATTTGTGATTTAAACTGCTCCTTTATAAATGGATATAAGACAGCATTTATTTTTTGCATCTTATTTTCATAATCATCACCTAGTTCAAGTTCTATTTGTTCTAAAGACTGTGTAATTTCTACTGCCTTAGCATTTTCAAGGTGGCCTGCTTCAATCATACTTTTAGCCGTTTTAGCTTCACTACGACTGCTCACTTCTCCAAAACTATCATCCACTGTAACAGCGACGTGATTTGTTTTGCCTTTACTAGAAATATATTTCGTTGCTTCTTGTAAATGTTCAACTGTAAGCGATAAGTTATTTTTATATAGATAACCAATAACTTCTTCACGATTTACATCCACTGCCTGCATAATACGATATAAACCAAGCATCGTTTCTTTTTGCGCTTCATTTAACATACCTTGTTCTTCTAATGCCACAATAGACTCCGCTACACTTCCTTTAAGCTCTGCGATTTTCTGTGCACTCATCCACTCTAAAATATTATCTACTGTTGCTTTGTAAGGATTTAATCCTTCCTTAATAAATTTAGCTGCAACTGCAGGTGTAAGATCTTCTAAAAAGGTATTCATTTTCGTCGTAATCTGTAATACACTTTCAATCTGCTGCGGTGTAACTTCTAATCCATTTGTAATAAGCGCCTTAGCTGCTGCCACTGTTTCTTCACTCACTTCTATACCTTGTCCTTGAAGTACCTTTTCAATTTGATTCTCTACCGTTTTAATTGTTTCACCAAAACGTTTTTCTGCCACACTTTCATTTTCACCATATGTAGCAAGTGCATTATTTATCTGTTCAAGTGTAATATTCTCATCACTTTGAACTTCTAAATTAATAACTTCATTAAAGTGATCCATCATAAGCGCCTTAGTATCCATTACATTTCTAATAATACTTTTATTCTCGTTTGTAACTTCTACCTCATATGTTTTTAAAGTGTCTTCAATCTTTTCATCTTGTACTGCAAGCATCTCCTGAACAACATCATTTAACTTGGAACTTTCAAGAGGCATCTTATCACTAATCTTCTGCGCTGCTTCCACAGTAAGTTTTGCGCGAATCTGATCAATTTGCCCTTTAATTTCTTCTACTTCTTGAATACTTACTTCTTCCCCTACAGCTTTAGCCATATTTTCATTACTGCCTTCTAAAGCCGCCTTCGTATTTTTATACATTACCTCTTTAAGATTTTTGATATTAACTGTTTTTCCTTCTTCTAAAACTTCTTTAATATCTTCTTCTGTTACTTTGGCTAGGTCATCTTTTAAACTTTTAATACCGTCATAGTCATAGACAATCTTACCATCTTTTAACAACAAGCGGTCACCTATAGGCTTTCCACCCTGAAGTTCTTCGATTCTTTTCTCGTTTTCTACAAAGGCATCTAAAGAATCTACTGCAGTCTGAATATTATCTAGTCGTTTTACACTCTCTACATTCACATCCATCCCATGACTTAACAGCATCTTTGCCGCCCAGCTATTTTGTTCATTATTTTCAAGCCCATTCATTTTTAAAACATTAGCTACATCAGAATCTTTAAATACAAGGTTGTTTTTCTTGTAATTTCCTTTAAAATTACTTTCATACAAACTATTGATTGTAATGTCCTTTTGACTTGTCAAGGCAGATAAATACATATTATCTGTTCCATTCTTAATGGTCTCAACCTTTTCATTTAGTGCTTCTTCTTCATCCTCACTTAGCGCCCTACTAGTCCCTTTTGCTCTACACTCCATCATATAACCGCTATAATCTTCCATATAAAGCTGTTCTAAATCAAATCCCTTGTTTTTAAGCTTGTACACCTCTTCTTTTTCTAAATCAAATTTCTCTTGAAGGCCCTTTAAAAGTTTTTCATCTACACCTTCTACATCTTCTTCAGAATATGTACATCCTTCAATTGCTACTAGTAATTCCTTTATATCAAACTTACTCGCCTGAACATTTTTAGTACTATTAATTTCTTTATTTTCCCCTGCACTACTCGCCATAAAACTCCCATAGGCACCATACACACCTTGTTTCACCGCATCAATCATTTCATCACCTCTTGCTTCTTCTAACGTTTTTTCTATATACTATGTCGACCGCCTCCCTCATTTTCTTTATACTCCCCTTGATATACAATCATTTCCTTATATAAAATAAAAAGAATATAAAATAAAAAGAAGCTGTTATGAAACTACTCAAATAGTTTCATAACAGCTTCCTTTTGATACTCTCTTTTATTCTTCTATCTTCACAATTTTTAAATTCATAATGCCATTTTCAGCAATTTCTTCTTCATATTGTTCTTCCCATTTAAGCTGCATTTCTCTAAGCGCACCTGGTGAAACATTTTGATCTACATCGCCCGCATAGTTAAGCGCATCACGTCGTGCTAAACGCATTACTAACTCATCCCAAAATACAGATGTATCATATTCATCAATATATTCATTAAACTCATCTTCTTCATATTCATGAGTCGGCATATATTCTTCAAATTCTCCATCATACTCTATTAAATCATCTAAACCATATTCTTTAGCCATAGCAAATATTTGTTGTTCCATATCTGAATATCTCTGAACGCGTTCTTCTTTACTTTTTGGCCCATTAATTAATAAATTACCTGCATAGACCAAATCCATAAGTGTTTTAAACTCTTCTTTTGTGCATTCAATTTTCATCGATTAATCCTCCATATCTTACTGCCTTTAATTCTTCTTTAGTCTACACGCTACTTTTCCTCTTGTCTAGCTCGCCCTAAATATAAAATGCAAAAAAATTGCCATTAGCCATATGCTAACAGCAATCTTCTTTACATTTCTCTTCTGCCTTCAAGCGCTCTAGAAAGTGTGATTTCATCTACATATTCTAAGTCGCCACCTACTGGTACGCCATGTGCAATACGTGTTGTTTTAACACCTAGCGGTTTAAGAAGCTTACTAATATACATTGCTGTTGCTTCCCCTTCTATGTTAGGGTTTGTAGCAATAATAACTTCTTCAACTTCTTCTTTGCCAATACGTTCTAAAAGCTCTTTAATTTTAATATCACTAGGACCTACACCCATCATAGGTGAAATTGCACCATGTAAAATGTGATAAAGTCCTTTATACTCTTTAGTTTTTTCATAGGCCGCCATATCCCTTGAATCTTCAACAACCATAATTTGATGATTT
Organism: Cellulosilyticum sp.; assembly: GCF_982396655.1. Taxonomy (NCBI): domain Bacteria; kingdom Bacillati; phylum Bacillota; class Clostridia; order Lachnospirales; family Cellulosilyticaceae; genus Cellulosilyticum; species Cellulosilyticum sp. Next base: position 7,303 of record NZ_CEVXFV010000018.1, read on the forward strand.
GCTCTTTGAGGATCTTTACATATAGGACATAGTTTATCGTCTGTAATTGTACAACATCTCTCACAGTAGCTAATATTTTTCTTAGCTTCTACAAGTGTATTCGCCAATCTTTCGACCTTTTCTTGAGGTAAACTAATAATATGGAAAGCAAGTCTCTGTGCCGATTTAGCACCTATCCCTGGTAATCTTGAAAGCTCATCAATAAGAGCTATCATCTTATCTCCATAGTATCCAGCCACTAGAATAATCCTCCTGTTGGAAGACCTCCTGTAAGTCTACCCATTTCCTTTTGAGTAAGTTCATCTGCTTGACGAACTGCTTCATTTACAGCAACTAGAACTAAATCTTCTAATGTTTCAACATCATCTGGATCTACTACTTCTGGTTTGATTTTGATAGATTTAATTTCTTTTTTACCTGTAATCACAACTTCTACCATACCGCCACCAGCTGTAGCTGTAAGTTCTTTTGTTTCTAAAGCAGCTTGTGCTTCTTCCATTTGTTTTTGCATTTTTTGTGCTTGTTTCATAAGTTGTTGCATATTAGGCATGCCACCGAAATTTTTCATAATTCATCCTCCTAGTTTTTAAGCATAGATTAACTTATGCTTAATGCTTATCAGTACTATTTATTATACTTATTCTTATTAATAATACAACATTTTACCCTTGAACTTCGATATTAAAATTAATTTTTGACTCAATATTTTTTAAAACTTGCGAAATACTCTTAACTTCTGTCGTTGGACTTGGGCTTGAACCATACGTTTCTATACATTTATTGGCATATTCCTCTGCTGGCATAAGACGTACTTTAACTTCTTTTCCTGCAAAATCACAAATTGCCTTTTCCATTTTTTCAAAGCTTTTCTTAACACCAAACTCCATACTATGTTTATAGACAATATACAAAATATCATCTTCAATATAGCCCGCTTCTGTCGTAGCATAAACCGTCTTAAGCGTAGTTTGATTATCTAATGAATTAAGTACCTCTGGCCATCTTGCCACAAGCTCCTTGATATCCTCCGGAACTGCCTTAGGAAGTCTCGTAGGTACAACTTCTTTTTGTGGTACTTGTTGAATCACCTGTTGTGGCGCCGCAGCTGGAATACCTTGTGACATAAGTTTTTCAAGTTTCTGCTCTAGCATCTGCATTTTTGTCATCATGCTCTCTGGAGAATCATCCATTTGCACTTCACATAGCTTGAGCACTGCTACTTCTAGTAAAACTCTAGGTGAAATAGCCGTTCTAAGTTCATACTCCAATGTACCAAACTGCTTGATATATCGCATAATCTCATTTGTATTAATTTTCTCTGCTTGTTGCTTTAAAGCTGTTATATATTCATTACTATAATCCAGTACCTCTTCAGAATTATTAGTTGTCTTTGCAACTAAAAGGTTTCGACTATGTTCTAGTAAATCACTTGCAAACTGCCTAATGCTACGCCCTTGCCTATTTACCTCACCACAAAGCGCCAATACCTTGGCTGCATCTTGCTCACCAATGGCATTAATCATATTAAATAGTATGCTACTATCTACTGCACCTACAAGATATAACACCTTCTCCATAGTAATCGTTTCACCAAAATAAAACGAAATACTTTGTTCGAGTATACTCAGCGCATCACGCATCCCGCCATCTGCAATTCTAGCAATATAAGCAAGTGCCTTTTCTTCAATATCAATATTCTCTTTTTCCATGTAACTTCTTAAACAAGTTTCTATCTCTTTAGCAGAAATACGTTTAAAGTCAAAACGCTGACAACGTGAGAGAATAGTTACGGGTATCTTTTGCGGATCTGTCGTTGCTAATATAAAAATAACATGAGCTGGTGGTTCTTCTAATGTTTTTAAAAGTGCATTAAAAGCACCAATAGAAAGCATATGCACCTCATCAATGATATACACCTTATACTTTCCTACTGCTGGTGTATACTTCACCTCTTCATTTATTTCACGAATATTATCTACACCGTTATGTGATGCAGCATCCATTTCTATAATATTAATCCCTGTACCATCTTGTACCCTTTTGCAGGTCTCACACTGGCCACAAGCTGAACCATTAACAGGCGACTCACAGTTAACAGCTCTTGCAAATATTTTTGCAATAGAAGTTTTACCTGTTCCTCTGCTTCCTGTAAATAAGTAGGCATGAGCCACACGATGCGAATTTATTTGATTTTTTAACGTTCTTACAATATGTTCTTGTCCCACAACATCATCAAAAGTCTGTGGTCTATACTTTCTATATAATGCTAAGTAACTCATGTTTTCCCCTTTCTAGAAAGCATTCTTGCCTTCTTTAATAAATAATCACTATCTTTTATTATACCACATTTTTATTATTTCTAACACTTTGCATTTCTGTATTTCCAATTCATAACTTCTATGTACTATATATCACGTGTCACACTTTAATATAAAATCCATTAATATTTTTTTGTAAAATCCCTACTTGTTTTGTAATAATTTGCCGATAATGTAAAAGGAGATATTATCATCTATATAGGGGGAATTATGTCAGTAAATTCAATTATTACTCGTAGTACAAAAGAATCAGATAATTTAGTCCTTAATGCATTTAAGTTAGGTACTATTTTACTTCTGGTCAACATTATTTATCTATTTATTCATCGTGGTGGATTTCACTTTAAACCAAAAGATTATCTTATTTTTGCATCGCTAATCTTTTGTTTTATCCCTAAAATCTACTATTCAAGAACTAAAAACACTGCCCATTTTCCTATAGTAGCCATTACATGTGTAGAACTTCTTACAGCTTGTATTTACATGAGTTCATGGGTGTATGCTTCTATTTTATGGGTATTATCTTTAGGGATTGCTTCTTTGTATTTAGATACTGCATTAGTAAAACGCGTCATGTTTATTAAAATACCAGTACTTATAGCTACAACTATTCTGCCAGTATTTTTTAACACCGAGTTTGTTATTATTTATAATACGCAAACAATGATTTCTACTATTATATTTTACTCTCTTGAAATCTTATCAATGGGCGCTTTATTCGTAGCATTTTCATCTAAAGCTAATAAGATTTTTACGAGTTCTGTAGCTCAAACAGAACAAATACAAAACATATTCGAGCATACTTTAGAAAATGCCTCAAAAACTAATGAGACTGTTGAACAACTATACGAAAATATTACACAAAGCACTTGTGCTGTTGAAGAAATCAGCCAGTCAAGTTCTGATATTGCACTCCGAGCTGAACGTATGACTCAAACAGCCTTAAACAGTTCTACTGCGGCTTCTTCAATTCTTAAAAACATTGAAGAAACATCTAAAAAATCTTCGGAAATAGGTAATCTTACAAAGCAGTTAAGTACAATCACTTCAGTTAATAAAGATAATATTGTTAGCTTAGTACATAATATTAATGAGATTAATGAAGCAAGTAAAAATTCTAAAGCACACTTTAGTTCTTTATCTGCAAGTACTACTGAAATCTCAAATGCATTAAAGATTATTAATGATGTTTCAGAACAAACAAATCTTCTTTCTCTTAATGCTTCTATCGAAGCTGCCAAAGCTGGAGAAGCTGGTAAAGGATTCGTTGTTGTTGCTTCTGAGATTAAAAAATTAGCAGAGCAGTCTAATAAGTCTGCCGACTACATCAATAACATTGTTAACAAGGTAAATCTTAATACAAATGATTCATTAGCTTCGATTACTGATATTGAAAATATTGTTTCTCAAAATCTTAGCATGTTGGGGGCGACTAAAGATGACTTTGACAAAATGGTTTCTATCCAAAATTTAGTAGTTGATAAAATTTTTGAATCACAAACACTTATTGCAAATTTAGCAAAAGAAATGCAAACAGTACAAACAGCTATTGCACAAACACTTTCTGAAAGTACTGAAACAGCTGATAGTATTGTAAACATTACTTCTGTCATTGAACAACTTAATGTTTCATTCCAAGAGATTTCATCCTATGCTCAATTTGTAAAAGAAAATTCGAATGAACTTATTCATTCTCAAGATTCATTTACAGAAAGGAATACAAATGAATAAAAAATACTTAAAACCCTTAAGTGGGGTTGCCATTATTGCACTTCTTGCAATAATTAGTTTATTTGCTTTTAACACAAATGCCACAACGGCAGAAATGACAACTTTAGATTTATCTTTAACCGAAAACAACTATGTTTTATCAGAAGATAATTTTGAAGAACAAATGCTTCAAGTTGTAGAGCCTTTTGTAGCCTCTGTTTCTACCTCTGGTTACTTCACATCTTCTGATGATACAGATATTTATTATGAATACTATAGTGCACCTTCACCAAAGGGTAACATAGTTATTTCTCATGGTTTTACTGAATCATTAGAGAAGTATACTGAGATGGCTTATTACTTCCTTCAAGAAGGATATAACGTATTTACTATCGATCATCGTGGTCATGGTTTATCAGAACGCACTACATCAGATTTCTCTTTAGTAGATGTAAAAGATTTCAATAGCTATGTTAATGATTTATATACTTTTACTACAGAAATCGTATTACCTCAAACAGGTGATTTACCACTCTTCCTCTACGCGCACTCTATGGGCGGTGGTATTAGCGCCTTACTTCTAGAACAATATCCAGACTTATTTGATGCAGCTGTTCTTTCTTCTCCAATGATGGGCGTTAACCTTGGTTCTATTCCAAGATTCGCAGCTAACTTGCTTGCTAACTCTGCAACACTTATTGGACAAGGTGCAAAATATGTTATTTCACATGGACCATTTGATGGCATTGCAAATCTTGAAGAAAGCTCATCAAGTTCACTTGCTCGTTTTAACTATTACTTCAATAAAAAATTAGCAAATGAATACTTACAAACAAATGGTGCATCTTACTCGTGGATTAAAGAAGCACTCGCTGCTACTAAAGAAATGGTTAAACCAGAAAATGCAGCACGCGCTACAACACCTATCTTACTTTTCCAATCTGAAAACGATAGTCTAGTGCTTCCACAACCTCAACATCAATTTGTAAACAATGCACCTAACACACAAATGATTTTCGTACCAGAAGCTAAACATGAACTATTTAGCACAGGTAATGATGTTCTCATTCCTTACTTAAATACAATATTTGCTTTTTATGAAGATTACTTAAACTAAATATAAAAAAGCCGTTAGCTGATTAAATGCTACGGCTTTTTTTAATTTAAACCTTTTTAATACAAAAAATAAGGGGGCAAGCTACATTTCAACATAATTTCCATAATATATATACTAGAATACTACGCTGAGGTTTATATCATGTTAGAGTCCATTTTACTAGTTCTTTCTTTATGTATTGATGCTATTGCCGCCAGCTTTGCTTATGGTACCAATAAAATCAAAATTCCCTTTATATCCGGAGCAATTATGTCCATTATTTCTACTGTATTCCTAGTTATCTCTATAGGACTTGGTTCCTGGATTAAAACATTTTTACCCATTGGTTTAACGACCTTTATTTCATTTAGTATTTTGCTTATTTTAGGTATAAGTAGACTTTTTGAAGGGTTACTTAAAAACTTTTTAAATAAAAAAGCGGAAGATCCTAGCCATATTGAATTCAAAATCTTTGATTTCAAACTTATCCTTAATGTATATGCTGATGCCACTAAAGCTGACCTAGACCATTCTAAAAGCTTAAGTATCAGAGAAGCCCTTTATCTAGGCATTGCCCTCTCATTAGACAGTCTTGTAGTCGGTTTAGGATTCGGTTTAACTACCGTTAACCTATTACAAATCATCCCTCTTTCTCTCATTTTAAATGGTCTTGCCATATTCTCCGGGGCTTTGCTAGGCAAAAAGTGTGCTGAAGCATTAGATATAGATATCTCCTGGCTTAGTGGTTTCATACTCATTGTACTTGCAATTATTAATCTTCTTTAAAACACACGCTACAGAGAAACCAACTAAAACCTTGAAATATACATGTAGGTAAATAGGTTTCTCTTAATGATTTCACATGGTAAAAATATAAAGAATAGTTAAAATTTACACATATGAAATATATATACGGCATAATTCATAAAAGAGAGAGGATAAATTCTCTCTTTTATCATATTCATCAATATTTCATCTTATTTTTTTATACTATAATATTCATAAACTAAGTTGCGATTTACTGTAAAATATGCTATATTTTTTATAATGATTAGTAAATATCTGTATTTCCAATTTTTTATAAAAGAGGTGCTTATATGGATTTCGTAAGTAGGTTTGCTCCTAGTAATGTACCATTTAAATATTCTTTGGAAGTCATTGAAGGCAATCGATTCCCTTATCATATTAAATATACGGATCGATTTAGTATTGTCATTATAGAAAAAGGTCATGGTAAATGTACTATCAATGATTCCCATTTAACACTTATCTCACCAATGGTACTATGTATTAACGAGACAGAAAATCTTTGTATTACAAGTGGCAAAGATTTTCGCGGAAAGGTTCTTTCTTTCCACCCAAGCATTTTAAATGCTTCTTTTAACTTTGAAACCGTTCGATATTTTGATCATAATTTTTCTGCTGATGATATTGAAACAGCACTTAAACTCTCTGTTTTCTTTACACGAACAGACAATTACATTGGACAAGTTAAATCTTCTGAACCTGCTCTTTTGCAGCTTCAAAAGTATCTAACACTTTTAGAAAAGAATAATGCAACAAATTATGGTGTTAATACACCTATTTATAGCATTATCACTTACATCGGTCATCTCGTAAAAATAAATGAGTTGCTGTCCAAATCTATCATTTCTACTGCCTCTTTAGAAATGCATGATGTATTATTATACTTACATAATAATTATAAAGAGAAAATTACAATTCCTCAGCTCAGTAAAAAATTTCATGTTAATCGCACTACCTTAAGTGATCGCTTCTATGAAGCAACAGGGGAAACTATTATCACTTATCTTAATAAACAACGCATTAACATGGCTACTATTATGCTGAGAGATACAACCCTTTCTATCTCAGATATCGCTTCTGATGTTGGCTTTAATGATACAGCATACTTTGCTAAGCTATTTAAAAAGTATATTCATCATACACCTTCTGAGTATAGACAGCGTTACCAGTCTTTAAATCATAATTAAATTATTCTGCATATAAAATAAGGGACTGTTGTGAGATACAGTCCCTTATTTTATATGCAGAATAATCATTGTCTTTATTGATTGCAAATTATATATATGCGCACAAAAAAACGAGCTTTCGCTCGTTACTTGTCTCTTATTAATAATCCGTGCACTTCGCTTCGACAGTAAGCCATACGCGTTACTCTAGCAGTTAACTCAAACTAGGCACCCTCACGGCACATAGACTACCTTGCTTAGTGCTGCTTCCTTCCGGACCTGACACGGTTCACAAGTGCCTATTGCGTAAGACCCAATTCTCATCGCCACTTACTAAAGGCAGACCATACAACTTAATGCCTCAGACGAAGCATCACCCTTGCTATAGCGGATTGCAAGTGCAGGGCACCGCTACCTCCCCGGCTAGCACGGAAATGGTTTGACTTATTTATGTCACGAACATATTCTAGCACCTTTCATGCTATATGTCAATTACTGTTTTTTACAAAAGTGCTGCTTTAAGTGTTTCATATTGTTTATCAGATATAACTCTCATAATTTCAACAGTTGTTCTTACAATACGTTCCGCATCAAAGTGCTCTTCATCTGCTGGGAAGAACATAGAAGCTACAATACCGTCATCTGCTGTTAATACATATTTTACAGTAGGTAATTCTAAATTGAATTTATTGATAAGCTCTAATACATCTGCTCTTTTCTCAGCTGGTACTTCTGCAGCAACTAAAATTTGTGTCCCTACATAAGGTGTATCATCTACGTTAATTACAACTGGTTTATTATCACCTTTCATAGGATATACAGTTCTAAATAAAATTACTTTTTCTTGTTCTTCTTCTTTGAACATTTTGATTACATCTTTTTCAATCATGTAATCCCTAATCATTCTTGCTTTTTTGTGTCTTGGGTAAGTTGCCATAATTGCCTCCAATATTATTCTTTAGATTTTTTATTTCTCATGTTTTTAAAGTAAAGTTTTAATAAATCGCTTGCCTCTTCTTGCCCTATTCCCTGGATGACTTCACATCTATGGTTCAAGGCTTCCATTTGTAGCACATTTATTACGGAACCACCGAAGCCTGCCTTTGGACTTGTTGCACCAAATACAACTCTAGGTACCCTAGCTTGTACTATTGCCCCTGCACACATAGGACATGGCTCTAGCGTCACATACATTGTACATTCTTCTAAACGCCAATCCCCTATACTCTTACAAGCCTCATTAATAGCAATTATTTCAGCATGAGCTAAGGAATTCTTATCTGTATTTCGTCTATTACAACCTCTTCCTATTATCTGGCCGTTATGAACGATTACAGCTCCTATTGGTGTCTCATCTAACTCATATGCTTTCCTAGCTTCTATGAGTGCCTCATTCATAAATAGAATATCCTCTTCCATGATGTCTCCTTTAATTAGTCTTCAGTAATAGTCTTGGTGTGTTTCATATTTAAATTATATATTTTATTTCGTCATCTTTCCATAGTAAATGTGCAAGAAGTATATTTTTTTGTATTGTGCATATCCTATCTTTATTCTGTGAATGGTGGTGATTTTATGGATTTAACTAATAACTTAGAGGACAATGTGCAAAAAATCCGAGTTGCCCTTAAAGTTGGTGAGAGTTTTGATGTACTCGAGCGTATTATTACTGTGCACAGCACAACTTTCTATCTTTATTATTTAGATGGTTTTATTAAAGATACTAATCTGGAATATGTCCGAAGAGATATGACTAACCTTAGCGAGAATGTTTTTAAAACAATAAAAACTGCTAAGGAATTAAGTGAAAAAGCAATTAGTAGTGTAGAAGTCTCTACTGAAAAAAACTTAGATAAAATTATTATGGCTATGCTTTCAGGCCAAACAATTCTTCTAGGCCCTAACTTTACTGAAGCACTTATCATAGATGTCAGAACCTATGAAACGAGAGGTACTGAAGAACCTGAAAAAGAAAAGGTACTTCGCGGTGCACATGATGGCTTTGTAGAAACCCTTGTCATTAATACCTCACTTATCCGTAGACGCATTAGAGACCCTCATCTTGTATTTGAGATGAATACTATAGGTGATATATCACGCACAGACGTAGCTATTGCATATATGCGTAACAAGGTAGATAAAAAGACCTTAGATAAAGTAAAAGATGCTGTAAAAAAGCTTAATATTAATGCCTTAACTATGGGTGACCAAAGCTTAGTAGAGGCTATTCATTCCTACTCTTGGTGTAATCCTTTTCCTAAGGCACGTTATACTGGTAGACCTGATGTCACTGCAGCACATATCATGGAAGGCAAAGTCGCAATTTTAGTTGATAATACACCTACGGCTCTTATTCTCCCTACTAATATCTTTGACTTTATGCAATCTGTAGATGACTATTATATGCCCGTTATTACAGGAAATTACTTACGCCTTATTCGCTATGTTGTTTTCTTTACGAACCTGCTTATTTCTCCTTTATTTGTACTCTTTACAGATAACCCCCAGTGGATTAGAGGTAGTGCTATAGAGTTTCTACTGCCGGACATGCCGTATGCTATTCCAATATTTCTTCAGTTCATCATATTAGAAATCGCACTAGATGGCTTAAACTTAGCTTCGCTCAATACCCCTAATGCTTTAGGCACTTCTCTTTCTATTATTGGTGGACTTATACTTGGAGACTTTGCCGTTGATACAGGGTGGTTCATACCACATACAATTTTGTATGAAGCTGTTATTGCCATTTCTAGCTTTACACAGCCTAGCATTGAACTTACCTACGCCTTCAAGTTTTCTAGACTGCTGCTTGTCTTCCTTACCGGCTTATTTGGCATATGGGGATTTGTAGCTGCTGCCATTGTCATTATTTTAACTGTGGCCTTTACCAAAACGTTTACAGGTGAACCTTATCTTTATCCACTTATACCCTTTAATGCGAATGCATTATTCCATCTTCTTTTCCGTACACGTATAAGTTCGAAACAAAAAGTAAAATCACAATAAGTTAAAATAAATAGCATAAAAAAAGGATATGGCGTCAACATGCTCGTTGGACCCATATCCTTTTTTGTATACTTATTGATTTTTTATGTGCTGCCTGGGTATTTTAGGTTAAGCTTATAAGGACGCGGCCAATCCCTAGTAGATTTTGAATTTCTACTGCCTTTTCATCTAAACGTTCTGTGAAAGTTTCTCTTTCTACCGCTAAAGCTTTAAGTTCTGATTCAATTTTTGCATAGCCATTCTCTTCTTTAATGGCAGCAATTTTAGCTTCGATTGTTGCAATCTCTCCTTGAATATTAGAAACTGCATTTACTTTTGCTTGACGTTCTGTTTGCAAGGTAGCAATTTGATCTAATTGGCTTTGAGATACTTCTACATAATATGGATACTCATTACCTTTATTATTTACTTTTGTTCCTTGTAGAGAGATATTTACATAGTAAACACCAGGTGTTGTAAACTGGCTTGTTGTAAGCTTGATAATATATTTTTGACTTGATGGCTTAAAGTTTCCAAATAATCCTGTCGTTGGAATAGATGCTTCATACTCTCCATTTCCATACGCCTTTTCAATATAAAGTGCCATATAGGCATAGCCTGTAAGTTGTTCTAGCTTACTTTCTACTTCACTTACTGCCGCTTGTGCATTTTTAAGTTCTACTTGTTTACTTTCAATATTCTTTTGTGGCTCACTAATTTGTAATTCAATGGCAGACTTCTTATTTTTAAGATCTATTTCTTTACCATCAATTTCTCCATATTGTTTACGGATTAAATATACTTCACTATATAAATTACTAAAGCTTGTATATGTCTTTGTATCCAAAATGTTATTGCGGTTTAAGAAGTCCATTAACTGTTTAAGTGTCTCACCTTGAATTGGACTTGTTTTTAATTTATCAAAAATCATCTTTCTTGCTTTTTCTGGTGCAAGTTTTTTAAAAATAGTATTTTTCTTCTCTTCTAATGTTATTACATTTGTTGCTTCATTTGTGTTTGTTGCTTCATTTGTGTTTGTTGCTTCATTTGCAATTGTGGTTTCATTTACAGTTGTGGCTACAGGTGCTTGTGCATTATCACTTATTGATACTTGTGTATTATCATTTGCTGGCGCTTCTGTTTGCTCACTTTCTGTAGTCTCACTATCTTCTTGCGATTTTTGTGGCTGCTCTTTATTTTCTTGTGATTGCACTGCTTCTTCCGAAGTTGCCCCTGAAGCTTCTTCTGAATCTACCTTAGTAGTATCTTCTAACACTAATAATCCATATACGTCAAACTCAAACTTATCTAATAGTAACTGTTTTGGATAAATGCTTGTAATCTTATAAAGTTTATCTACAAATGTCTCATTTAATGCCACATCCTCACCAAAATAGTCAGCAAGCATTTCATCTACACTTGCTTCATCCATTCGCTTGAAGTATCCTGCATATGTGTCTTGATCAATCTGATCTAATATAACATCTGTTAATGTACTTTGCTTTGCAAAGAATAAATTACGTCTATTATATTCCTTAATAATATCTTCCTGAACACTTGGTATAAACTCTTCAAAATGCGTTTCAAAGAAAGTCTTTGACTGTTCACTCATATCTTGAAGCAGGTACTTCATTCCTTCTGAGAAATACCAACCATCTTGCTTCTTGCTACTTGCAAGGTTACTTTCCATTAACTGTACAATGGCTGGGGTATTGGCTTGCATTTTATAGCTCATAAATTGAAAAATATGTATATTAGCGGTTATTAACCCTGCAAGTATAGCAATAGTCAAACCACTCACTATAATCCACTTATACCTTTTTAAGGCCTCTTTAAATTTTCCCATGCTTTCTCCTCAACTATACTGGTATTTTTAATGTTTATTTACAAATTATACTATATTTATCCATTCCTTTACAAACTGTATTTTATGGTAGCTCTCTTATATAAATATATTTCGACTCATTCATTATAAAATAAACACTATAAAATTACAAATTTTTTACCACTTTATAGTTTTTCTTTATAACTCAAAAATGCTATTAAAATTCCCTTTATATGCTTATACTATAGAGAAACAAATTAAAACCTTGAAATATACATGTAGGTAAATTGGTTTCTCCCAATGATCTCACATGATTAAAAATCATGAATAACTACAATTTATAAATGTGAAATCTATTATAGAGAAAACAACTAAAAACTTGAAATATACATGTAGGTAAATTGGTTTCTCCCAATGATTTCACATGACTAAAAATCATGAATAACTACAATTTATAAATGTGAAATCTATAATACAAAACAATACTAAAGGGGTTTTTTTAATGAATGAATTATGGACGCTATTTTGGGCATTTCTACGTATCGGCACTTTTACCTTTGGTGGTGGTTATGCAATGCTACCTATGCTTCAAAAAGAAGTAGTCGACACATATCACTGGACTACAGAAGAGGAGCTTATGGACTTTTACGCCATTGGACAATGTACACCTGGCGTCATTGCAGTCAATACAGCCACTTTCATCGGATACAAACAAAAGGGATTGATAGGTGGCATTACCGCCACACTAGGTGTAGTTTTCCCTTCTCTCGTTATCATTACTGTTATTGCTTCTGTTATTAGTAACTTTAGTAGCCTTGCATTTGTACAATCCGCCTTTGTAGGTATACGTATTGTTGTTGCAGCTCTAGTTATCAATGTAGTCATCAAAATGTTACGTACTAGCCTTAAAGATTGGATTGGTATCCTTATCTTTTTAGCAGTGCTCTTTATTGGTTTATTTATTGCGATCTCACCTATTTATACAATTATAGGCGCTGCCATCATAGGTATACTTGTACAACAAATTGGAGGGTATAAAAACGTATGATTTACCTTACTCTATTCTATGAATTTTTTAAAATCGGTCTGTTTTCTATAGGCGGTGGACTTGCCACTTTACCTTTTTTATATGATTTAATTGACCGCTATCATTGGTTTAGTTCTGATATGCTTTTAGATATGATTGCAATCTCTCAATCTACTCCAGGTCCCATAGGTGTTAATATGTCTACTTATGCAGGATTCGTTACTGCTGGTATTCCCGGAAGTATCATCGCCACCTTAGGCATTGTGACACCTTCTGTTATTATCATCATTATAATAGCTAAATTTCTTAGTAAATTTAATGAAAATAAATATGTAAAAAGTGCCTTTTATGGTCTTAGACCTGCTGTTACGGCCCTGATTGCACTAGCAGCTTATGAAGTCATTAAGGTAACGCTTCTTAATATCGATACTTTTACAGCTACAGGTAATATACTTAAGCTCATTAACCTTAAAGCCACAATATTATTCTTTTTATTTTTAATAGCTATTCGTAAATTTAAAGTGCACCCCATTATATATATCACTTTGGGGGCCTTCATTGGTATTATTTTTAGATTTTAGATACGCCTAGCACCTTGTTTTTTATCCCTAAGTGCTATATTCTAATTATGTTCTGTTTTGCAATATTCTTTCACTGAGTATGGTCAGCCTTTCTTTTAGACCATACTCTTTTTGTTTTAAATATTGTTTATACCCTCATCTAACATCTATCCCGAATGCATAACCATTCAACTCTTTGAATACTTATGTAAAATTACTGTTGAATTTTTATTCATGCTCATTTATAATAATCTATATTGAGTAGACATAAAATTTTATTATAAAAGGGAGATTTGATAACTATGCATAAGACTCGTAAAAAGACTGCACTGCTTAAATTCATCCTCCCATCCTTAATCGGTGTCTTTTTATTTATGACACCAATTTCTCAAGATGGGTCGATTACTATTCCAGTTGCAATATTTTCTAAAGGACTTCAAAATCTATTAGCACCTATTATGACAAGTGTACTCTTTGGGCTTGTACTTTTTTCAGCAGTAGGTACACTTATCACTAAATTATTTAAACCAAAATTTATTACAAATAATGATTTCTTATATGGCTTATTTAATCCTTCATGGCTTTGGGCTATTATTCGAATCTTAGCTTTTATTTTTGTAAGTATTATTTTAATCATGCAAAATTTAGATATAGCAATGCTTCCTAAGTTTTTATCACCTGTTATGAGCATGATTGCTTCTGGTGATACTGGAACAATGGTAATGAATGATTTATTACCTATACTTTTTTCTATCTTTTTCTTTGCAGGATTATTCTTACCACTTCTTTTAAACTTCGGTTTATTAGAATTCATTGGTGCTTTACTGGTTAAAGTGATGAGACCCATTTTTAACTTACCAGGTCGTTCTGCTATTGACTGTATTGCTTCTTGGTTAGGAGATGGAACAATTGGCGTACTCCTTACAAGCAAACAATATGAAGATGGATTTTATACAGAAAGAGAAGCCGTTGTCATTGGTACAACATTCTCTCTTGTATCTATTACTTTCAGCCTTGTTGTTATTGATACAGTAGGCCTTAGTCACATGTTTATTCCATTCTACTTAACAGTAACATTTGCAAGCATTATAGCAGCCATTATTATGCCGAAGCTTCCACCTCTTTCTAGAAAGAAAGATGTTTTATTCGATGGCTCCGAGCCACCTAAGGAAGATTCTTCACAAACTGCTAACTTTAAACAAGGTTTAGAAACAGCACTTGATAAAGCTGAAAACCAAAACTTGTTCCAATGTATTGTTGTAGATGGTATTAAGAATGTTATTGATATGTGGCTTGCAGTAATCCCTGTTGTTATGGGGGTAGGCACCATCGCCTTAATACTTGCAACTTATACACCACTCTTTAAAATACTCGGCTTACCACTTGTACCTGTTTTAAATTTACTTGGTATCCCTGAAGCAATGGCTGCTTCACAAACACTCATTGCAGGTTTTGCCGATATGTTACTGCCATCCATTATGGCTGCTAACATTGAAAGCGATATGACTAGATTTATTATTGCTAGCGTATCTGTTACACAACTTATTTATTTATCAGAAGTAGGCGCTCTTTTACTTGGTTCTAAAATTCCAGTAAAATTAAGCGAGTTATTTATCATCTTCTTAGAAAGAACGATAATTACATTACCAATTATCGCAATCATTGCGCACCTACTCTTTTAAATCTTAGCCAGGATGTTGCACGGGAGTGTGGCGCTCCTGGCTTTTTTTGTAGGATGGGGCCGTGTGGATAAGTGGCATATATATTTTTCCTGTTCCCTCGCTACGCTCGAAGTCACGATAAAAATATATATGCCACTTATCCACACTTGGTTTCTTAAAAGGCAAGTCGCTAGTAGCTTCGTCATATTCTTCTTTCGTACTTGTACATATTTGGTCTCTCCCTTCTCGCTACGCTCGAAGTCGCGAGTAAAAGATATGTAGGACAATTCTACACTAGTCTTCTTAAAAGACCAGTCGCTGACCCGTTTGGCATATCCTTTCTTCGTACCCTTATACTTTGGGCTCTGTCTTCTTGCTTTGCTCGAAGTGATGATGTATGGAGGGTATTTTGATATAATGGAGGCTGTGTTTAACTAAATGAATAAGTCATCTTATAAGCAAGAGTTTCAGTAGATATTATTTGATAAAAGAGATTTTTAGCATGCGTGTTATAGGAATGGGCATCCACTAAAACCAAAGAGGAGCTACTACAAAATCTTTCACAATTTTGCAGTAGCTCCTCTTTATTTGGAAGGAAAACTAATACTCTTAACCTATATCTACCTCTCACCTCCTACTTCAGCCCAAGCGTTTCTCTGAAGTTGGGCGAAAGTGTCCTCGCCGCTCTTAAGCTCGGCTGGTGTGGATAAGTGAAGTATGTAATTTTATCTCGGATTCGAGCGCAGCGAGTCCGAAGGAAAATTATATACTTCACTTATCCACACCTCCCCCCACAAAAAAGGCGGTGGCACTTTCGTACCACCACCTCTATTTTATTTATTAGTTGCTAGCTACAATTCCGCGTGCTGCGTCAACTGTTACAACTGAACCTGATTTAAGGATTTCTGTTGCATGATGTGCACCGATGATTACTGGAATATCAAGTGCAAGACCAACGATTGCTGCATGTGAATTTAAGCCTTCGTTTTCTGTAATAATACCTGCTGCACTTCTAAGAAGTGGTAATAATTCATTTGAAGTTTGAGAAATTACAAGAATATCTCCTTCATTGAAGTTATCTAAAGCTTCTTGTGTGCTATTTGCTACGCAAAGGTTTCCGCAAGCTGTTTTTGTTCCAATTCCTGTACCAGAAATTAAAACATCGCCAATGATATCAACTTTGATCATGTTAGTTGTACCTGATACACCTACTGGTACACCACTTGTGATAACAACTAATTCACCATTTGAAACCATACCTGATCTTTCTGCGCATTTTAATGCATCTGCAAATAAATCTTCTGAGTTGTCATGTTCAGCGATGAAGATTGGTCTTACACCCCATACTAATGCCATATGACGGTATGTGTTTTCAGATGTTGTACATCCAAGAATTGGTGAAAGTGGTCTGAACTTAGAAATCATTCTAGCTGTTCTACCTGATTTTGTTACTGTAACGATAGCTGCTGCATTTAAGTCATGTGCTGTTGTACATGTTGCATGAGAGATAGCTGTTGTTACATTTGTATGACCTTCGTTTGGTTTTAATTTGAAACGTTTTACATAGTCGATATCTGCTTCTGTTTTAAGTGCAATTTTTACCATTGTTTGAACAGATTCTACTGGATATAAACCAGCTGCTGTTTCACCTGATAACATGATTGCACTTGTACCATCATAGATAGCGTTGGCAACGTCACTGATTTCAGCTCTTGTTGCACGTGGGTTTTTCATCATTGAGTCTAACATTTGTGTTGCTGTAATAACTTGTTTACCAGCTGCAACTGTTTTCTTAATGATCATTTTTTGGATAGCTGGTACTTCTTCTCCAGGAATCTCTACACCCATATCTCCACGAGCAACCATAATTCCATCAGATACACGGATGATTTCATCAATATTATCTACACCTTCACGGTTTTCGATTTTAGAGATGATATTGATTGTATGGCAGTTATGTTCTTCAAGAATTTTTCTAATTTCAAGAACGTCATCTGCACATCTTACGAAAGATGCAGCAATGAAGTCATAACCAGTTTTAATACCGAAAATGATATCTGATCTATCTTTTTCGCTTAAGTAAGGCATTGAAAGGCGTGTTTGTGGTAAGTTAACACCTTTGTTGTTTGATAAGTTTCCGCTGTTAAGTACTTTACAAACAATATCAGTTTCATCTACAGAAATAACTGAAAGTTCAATAAGACCGTCATCAAGTAAGATTGGTGTTCCTACTTCAACGTCTTTAGGTAATTGTTTGTAAGTAATACTTACGATGTCTTGTGTTCCTTCAACATCTCTTGATGTAAGTGTGAATTGATCCCCTTTGTTAAGTGTGATTTTACCTTCTTTAAATTGGCAAACACGTACTTCTGGGCCTTTTGTGTCAAGTAAAGCTGCAATTGGTAAACCAAGTTCTTCTCTGAATTTTACGATTCTGTCAAAGTTTGCTTTGTGTGTTTCATGTGTTCCATGAGAGAAGTTGAATCTTGCTACATCCATCCCCTCTAACATTAATTGCTTTAAAATATTGTCATCTTGTGTTGATGGACCTAGTGTACATACAATTTTTGTTTTTCTCATATTAGTCTTTCTAGTCTCCTCTTTTCAGATTTTGCTTCGTAATATGTTTTTGTCACATTTTCGTGCTTATTATACCATATCCTTCTCATAATTTACATAGCTTATGCAATATAAAATAGCTTCAAAAAATTAATGATTTATTCTATATTTTTCAAATTCTTTCATTGTCATATATTCTCTGCCCTTATTTTAAGTACTTTCTAGGTAATTTATACTTCCATTCGACACCATAAAAAAGGTGCTGTCATCAAATCATTCATGATTTTATGACAGCACCTTTTAAATTTGTATTTATTTTTCTTAACTCATTAAAACAGATGTATAAATATAGTTATATAAATTTGCATGTCTTAATTCATCCGTTAAAATATTAAAGACTTGATCTCTATAAGAATTATTAGGTAATCCTTCGATAATCACACGATAACGTTTCACAGCATCTAATTCACCCTTTAATGCTTTTGAAATACCGTCAATGAAGTTTTGTGGATACTCCACTTGCTCTTCTTCAGCTTCTGGCACGTCTTTACCTGTAAGTTGTTTATACATCATCTTAAATATTTGATTATGTCCTAATTCATCATTTTTAATGCTTTCTATAATCTGTGCAACTTCTAATTGCACTTCATAATTGATGATTTTAGGTATGTTTTGTATGAGCCAATCATAGAACATTGCATCTGACTTCTCATTTTCTACCGAAGCCGCAATCATATCAATAGATTGTTGCATCTGTTCCGCAGTAGGATAGCTTTGTCTCATAAGACGCCCTCCTCGACTTATTTATTACTACTATATTCAAGTTGGGCTGTCCATTATGTTTATTTACCTGCTTTTTCTTCTACGCTTGCTACAAATACACAAGCTGCAATATCACCTGATACATTAACAGATGTTGTAATCATATCTAAAATTCTATCAATCCCTGCAATAAGTGCAATTGCTTCAATTGGAAGACCCACTGAAGAAAGTACCATTGTCATCATTACAATAACTGTTCCTGGAATAGCTGCCGCACCGATTGAAGCAAGTGATGCAGTAATAACAATAATGAACATTTGTGAAATGCTTAAGTTAATACCATATATTTGAGCAATAAAAATCGCACATGAAGCTTGATAAATTGCTCCGCCGTCCATATTGATAGTTGAACCTAAGTTAAGTACAAAGTTTGCAACTGTTTCTGAAACACCTAAAGACTCTTTTGCTGTCTTCATTGAAAGTGGTAATGTTGCCGCACTACTTGCTGTTGTAAATGATAACATTTGTGCTGGCATAATCGCTTTAAAGAATTTAAATGGATTCATTTTCCCAAATCCTTTTACACTCACGCCATATACAACAAGTTGAAGCATGGATGCAATAATAATAACAATAAGTAATTTAAACAATGATTTAAAGATTGATAAACCATTAGTTGCAACAACATCT
The DNA here is from genome assembly GCF_982396655.1 of Cellulosilyticum sp. Classification (NCBI taxonomy): domain Bacteria; kingdom Bacillati; phylum Bacillota; class Clostridia; order Lachnospirales; family Cellulosilyticaceae; genus Cellulosilyticum; species Cellulosilyticum sp. The sequence continues at coordinate 26,469 of NZ_CEVXFV010000018.1, forward strand.
GCAATAAGCGCTACAACTGCTATCGGTGCTACTTTCATAATCATTTCTACTATTTTATAAATAATATCCACGCATGAGTTATTAAAGTTTTTTACATTCTCAACCTTTTTACCAAGTATAGTCATTGCAATCCCTACGAAGAATGCAAGTACTACAACTTGTAATGTATTGCCTTCAGCAAAGGCTTTAAATGGATTGCTAGGTACAATATCCACTATCATTTTTGATAGGCTTGCTGTTTCATTCATTACGAAACCTTCTGTATTCATTGGTACGCCCGCTCCTGGCTGAACAATAAGTGCTACACTAAGCCCAATCACAGCTGCAATAACTGTAGTACATAAATAATAAATAATTGTTCTCTTTCCTAAGAATCCTAACTTATTCATATCACCTACATTAGTAATACTCATAATTAATGTACAAAAGATAAGTGGTACAATAACCATCTTCATTAGATTTAAGAAAATAGTTCCTACTGGTTCAATAATGTTTACAAGTAGAAAATCTAAATGAAATGCATTAATTGCAAGTCCTAAAATTACACCTAAAGCTAATCCAATAAAAATCTTAGTTGATAAATTTAACTTCTTCATAAATCATCTCCTCGTTGTTTTTTATAAACTATAAACGAACTTTAAACTTATTTCAAGTCAAATCGTCAACTTTGTATACAATTATACAAGTTTTTTGCCTTTCACTACTATTTTTCTCACTTTTTAATCCCAATCTCTTACATTTCTTATGATTTATGTATTTTTCATTTAAATATGTTTATACTACTATTATATTTGTTCAAAGGAGGATTATTATGAAAGCTCATGTAGATAAAGAAACTTGTATTGGTTGCGGTCTTTGTCCATCTATTTGTTCTGAAGTCTTTGAAATGGATGATGATGGCAAAGCTGTAGCAATTAATCCATCTGTACCAGAAGGCCATGAAGATGATGCGCAAGAAGCTGCTTCATCTTGTCCTGTAGAAGCCATCACTGTTGAATAAATTGAACTTTAACTTTTTTAATGAATCCAAATAAAGAAGCAATAAGAAACTAACATAGTTTCTTATTGCTTCTTTTAGTTTTTACCCTATAAAACTTGTCCTAACTTTGTTTTTCTTTAGCTTTATCTCTTTCTTCACGAATAACTGATTTTAGATGAAGTGCCTTCGTCTTAAGTCTGAGTGTCACACCCCTGTCTAAAATAACGCAGCTAATCCATTGCAATGCCTTATCATATTCTTTAAAACGTCTATATAACTCTGCAATAATATAAGCTACTGTAAGCTCACCTAACTCAAAGATAGGGAACCGCTCTTTATTGTAGGCATTTAAGAAACCCGTAAGTGCATGATTTAAAAAAATCTTTTCATTTTCCTCATCCCCTAAGTCTCTATATAGCCAAGCGGTCTTCAAACAAATATATGCCTTTTCTCCATCCTTTGCCTTTTTAACAACAGCATTTAAAAGGACAAGCTTATACTTATATATTGCTTCTTGCGGTGTTAGAATAGTTGAAAAATGATGTGCCTTATAATTAGCACAAATCTGCTCTTTGATCCATCTCATCTGCATTGTCGAAAGGGTATTAAAATTTTTAGCAAGGGCTGAATATCCACATTTTTCACATACAATAGGTTCATAAATGAGTGGATTTACAATATCATAAACCGGACGCAAATCCAAATCCACAGTCATTAAACGATTTTTTCCAGAACGAATTGTCTTTGCTTTAAACTGGTTATTACATACTGGACATACATAACTCTTATCATAGAGTATTTCTTCTACGGTACACTTATTAACGTGCTTTCCTTCATTCTTTTTTTCTTTCTCTTGGTGACTAGTAAAAATTTCTAGTTTCTCTAAATTACCAAAACCAAATGGCTTCAGCTCTTCAAAAATGTTCTTCATGGAATAGCCCCCTTTTCCCCTATAACAATACATCTCTACATTAATGCAGTTGTTTCAAAATGCTTACACCGTATGGTTCTAATACTATTTGATCTTTTAAAACTTCATTTGTTAATAAATCTGTATAACTGCCTTGATTTAAAGAGACCTCTTTATTCTCTTTAGTAAAGTTCATTACAAATATGTAATCAGCTTCTTCCCCTTCTCTAAGCTGACTGCTTACACCATAAGGCAACTCATTTAATGTATGCTTTATTTTATTATGACTTATAATTTTTTCATAAAATGTATCATAGAAATCGTCCTGGCATTTAGTTGCTATATAATAAGCTTCTCCTTTGCCATATTGATTGACTGTAAGTGCTGGCATATTAGCATAATAATCACTGCCATATGTCGCTAATACCTTAGCTGTTTCTGCATGAATAATATCACATACCTCTACAGCCTCATATTCTCCGGTAATATTTTGTCCTTCTGTAAATATAATACTATTTTTTTCATAATCATACAATGGGTCTAACTCTTCTGACCATATCCCCAACACCTTACGTAATGGTCCTCCGTCTAAAAAGCAAAGGTCTGTTTCCTCTACAATGCCACTCCAATACGTCGTGATAAATTTCCCGCCATTTTTCACAAATTGCTCTATCTTTTCTGCCACGCCTTTTCTAAGCATATATAACATAGGTGCAACGATTACCTTATACTTCTCAAACTCACAGTCTTCATTAATTATATCTACCGGAACCCCCTTTTTCCAAAAAGCCTTATAATGCCTTATGACACTCTCTTCATAATGCATCTTCCCGTTTCTTAAAGCCTGTGCATTGTCTAGTGCCCAACGATTTTCCCAGTCAAAAATAATTGCTACATCTGCTGATACACTTGTTCCTAGAACTTCTTGAATTTTTTCTAAGCTTTCTCCTACGCTAGTCACTTCTTTAAATACTCTAGTCTTGCTGCCACCACTATGGCCCACTACAGCCCCATGGAATTTCTCCACACTTCCTCTACTTTTACGCCACTGGAAATACTGCACTGTATCAGAACCATGAGCTACCGCCTGTAATGAAGACAATAAGTGCATGCCTGGTTTCTTAGGTTTACATACCTCTTGCCAGTTGGTTTGACTTGGTGTGCTTTCCATCAGCATAAATGGTTTGCCATCCTTTAAGCTACGATTGAGATCATGAATCATAGCTGTTTTTACTGCTTCGTTCACATCATCCTTAGGGTCTTTATGCCAAGCGGGGTAGTTATCCCATGCTATGACATCTACTGCATCCTTAAACTGCCAATAATCTAAGCCATCGTAAGTCCCCATCATATTAATTACAACTGGCAACTCTGGATTTATCGCTTTTAAAGGTTTTGCTTCTTCCTTCATAAAATCTACTGTTTGTGCCGTTACAAATCGCTTCCAATCTAGGGTAAGTCCATGGATACACATCTCTCCCCGTGATACTGGAGAATGAATCTGCTCCCAATCGGTATATGTATGACTCCAGAAATTCGTCCACCATGCCTCATTAAGCGCCTCTAATGTTTTATACTTCGCCTTGAGCCATTTCCTAAAAGCACTTTGGCAAAGTTCGCAGTGACACTCGCCGCCATATTCATTTGAAATATGCCATGCTATAACGCCTGGATGATTGCTATAACGCTCCGCCAGTTTCGTATTAATAATTCTTGTTTTTTCACGATATACAGGTGATGTATAACAATGATTATGCCTTGCTCCATGCAAGTTACGAATTCCCATTTCATTTACTCTTAATACTTCTTCATACTTCAAGCTCATCCAAGCCGGCCTTGCACCTGATGGGGTTGCTAATATGGTGTAAATACCATTTTCATAAAGCTTATTAATAATTTTATCTAGCCACTCAAAGTCAAACTTACCTTCTTTCGGTTCTAGGGTTACCCACGAAAAGATGCCTATACTCATCGCATTACAATGTGCTTCCTTCATTAATCTAATATCTTCTTCTATAACCTCTGGATGATTCATCCACTGCTCTGGATTATAATCTCCACCATGCAAAAACTTTGGTAACTTCTGGCTAATTGGCTCAAATCTCTTCATCTGCTCCTGTCTCCCCTTTACTTTTTCTATATTCCAGTGGACTAAGACCTACATATTTCTTAAATTTGCTATGGAAATAATCAATATGCTTATAACCCACCTGTTTCGATATTTGATAAACACGCATGTCTTTATTCAAGAGTAGTTCCTTTGCCTTATTAATACGCAATTTATCAATATAAACATTAAAACTTTCTCCTGTATAATTTTTAAAGCTCTTTCCTAGATAAGCACTATTATAATTAAATAATTCTGCCAGCAGCTCTAGTCTTAATTCTTTGTTATAGTTATTTCGAATGTAATATAAAATCTTATCCATTGTATTTTCTGGTGCCTCACGCTCAATCTGCTCACTAAGACTTATGAGTTCTTTTTCCATATAGGCAATTACTTCATCAATGTCTACACACTTATAGATTTCCTCTATGATTAAATCTCCATTAGGCACGCTAATCTCATACTGTGCATACTGATGACGGATATGGTCTAGGCATTTTATCAATATATTAATAAGGAGTCCCATGGTACGATGTACATTGACTCTACTTGCGACTAATGTCTCCTTAATGCTTTTTAGTTCTTCTTTTAATCTTTCTTTATCGCCTACTTGTAGCAAACTATAAAGCTGGGCACTTATACTCTCTGCATCAATATGAATGACTTCTTCTGTCTTTTCTACTTCTTCTTCCTCCCAAATAAGCTTTTGAGGTAATAAGAAATGTTTCTCTATTAATGCCTTAAGCCTTTTATATGCAGCTGGCATACTTTCAAATCCCATTATTTCTCCGCTAAAAGCAACTGTATTTTTCACCTGATACCTACTCATTAACTTATTGTGCAGATTCACTAATGCTTCTTTTTGAACCTCTATCTTACCTTCTGTCATAATAAAAACAATCTCATTATTTATCTGAACAAGTTCTATCCCTTCATATGTACTGACATACGCTGTAATCTTCTCTACTATATCTGCTCGCCTACTTAAAGGGACTTCTATATCTAAAATTGCCAAATAATATTGTCCATATTTAATTTCCAGCTGAGTATATTGCTCTGGGCTTACATCGCCTAACTCTTGTGGGTTGGTTGTTAATGCCTTTAATAAAACCTGACTATGTAAAAAGCTTTCTCCTAAGCTCACCTTCCCCTTTATTTCTTTTTCATCATGAATTTCTTTGGCCAATTTATCGACTTCCAAAATAAGTTCATCTTCATCAATAGGCTTTAAAACATATGAACTGACACCTAGACTAATAGCTTTTTTAGCATATTCAAACTCTGAGTAACCTGTTGTAATAATAAACTTCCCTTTAAACCCTCTCTTTTGTGCTTCTTCTATTACCGCAATCCCCATCATACCAGGCATGCGAATATCAATTAGTACAAGATCAGGTTCTAAAAGTATAATTTTTTGAAGGCCATCAATTCCATCTACAGCATCACCACAAACTGTAAAGCCATGTTTTTCCCAAGGCACTATGATTTTTAGTCCTTCTCTAACATTTGGTTCGTCATCAATAATCAATACCTTCATTGCAACCTCCTATAACCTTTGGTAAATTTACTATTACCTTCGTTCCTTTCTCATATTCACTTATTATATGGATGCCATACTGCTTGCCATAATAAAGCTTAATTCTTTGATTAATATTATATAGTCCAAAACTCCCCTTAATTTTCTCTTCACCCTCTTCAAGCTGTTCCTGCAATGCCTTTAATCGCTCTGTCTCTATGCCTAGCCCATCATCTTCTACCGTAATAATAAGCTCTTCTTGTGCCTCTAGTGTGCAAATAATCTTTCCTTCCCCTACCTTACCTTCTAATCCATGTACGAAGGCATTCTCCACTAATGGCTGTATAATAAGTGGTAAAATGCTTAATTGCATAGCTTCCTCTTGTCCATTTATTTCATAGCTGATACGGCTGCCAAAACGAAATTTCTGAATTTCTAAATAGCCCTTAATCATATCCATTTCATCCTGCACTGTTACTTCTCGCTCCGTAACTTCCAGATTACGTCTCATTAATTTCGAAAGCAGTTTTACAACGCGTGCCAATTCCGTCTGCCCACTACAATAAGCTTTCATTCGAATAGTTTCTAAAGTATTATATAGAAAATGTGGGTTAATCTGTCTTGCTAACATCTCAAATTCCATTTCTTTTTGCCTACGCTTTAATTCTTCCTTTTGTACCTGGGCACGGTAAATTTCTTGTACTGTAGCATAGATATCTGTATAAAGTTCGCCAATTTCATCATGGCCCTCAATACTTTCTCTAATATTAAAGTCTCCCATAACAACTTTGTGCATTTCTTTCTTTACCAAAATAATACGCTCTGAAAAACTCCTTGAAAACAAAGCGATTAAAATGCCCGATAGTACAATACAAATCATCATAATCACTAAACTACTACCAATAATAGCGAGGGTTGTACTTGTAATACTCTTTATAGACATATTCATACAAATCTCTAAGGCTGTCTCTTGTGTCTTAGATGGTGTATACCTATTAAAAATGATGTAATTTGCTTCCCTCATTTTAGTTTTTTGGTTTTTTGTATAAATCTTCATTTTATAGTTTTCATTGCTACTTATCTCTTTTTGTCTTAAAACCTCTAACTCCTTTTCAATAACTGCCTTTTCACCGTTCGTAGCAATGACTTCTTGATTAACAGCAATAATCGTATCATAAGGCTCGTCCTTAATGATGCTTTGTAAACGTTCTGGATTTATATTGATAGCAACTACGCCTATTAACCCTGACTTCTTGTCATGTATAGAACGGATAAGTGCTAAATAACTTTTTTTAGTTGTTTCATCATATTTGTAATCCCATTCTAAACGGTCATTTCTTAAAACAGCTTCTTGATACCAATCTTGCTTTTTTATCTCATCTGTTGCATGCATAAAATTAGAATTACTGAGCAGGGTCACATTATCCGTATAAACTCTGATACTTATAATCTCACTATAATTCTTCAAGCATTCTTCTATCGTTGTTTCTAAGCTATAAGCTGCTACAACCTCTCCATATGTTGCATACTGCGTTGTAAGGATTGTCCTAATTCTTTCATCTATGTAAATACGATCAGCTACACTATTGGCAATTTTAATCGTTTCATTCATACGCTCTTTAATACGGTCAATATTAACACTTGCCTCATTGACAGCGCGGTCTACAACCATATCACACATACGCCTAGTTAAAAAAAGACCTAAAATAAGCACAGGGATGATAACAACAATAATATACATGCCAATAAGTTGATTTTTTACCTTTAAGTTTTTAAGGTTATTTAATAGCTTATTTGTTAAATGCATAATATACTCCTTAACTTATCAATTACTATGCTTATTATATCACATTATTAAAATATTATTAATTTAACTATAATTATATATATTAATTATTTTTTTCAGTCTTAAGTCGTTTACTGAAGCACCTACGCCAACTTCAAATTGGTTACTTTCTATCTCCCATGCTTTCTTCTCCACATTATAGCTCATAAAATCACTTGAACTTAGCATAAACTTCACCTGTTGCACTTCTCCTGCTTTTAGTTCTACCTTTTCAAAGCCTTTTAGCTGGCGATATACTTTTTTTCCATCTGGAGCTACTTTTTTAATATAAAGCTGTGCAATTTCCTTACCTTGTACATGCCCTATATTTTTAAGCTTAAAGCTTACTTTAATATTTTCTCCTTCTCTTTCTACTTGCATATTACTATAATCAAACTTCGTATAAGAAAGCCCATATCCAAATTCAAATAGTACTGGCACTTCATATGCATCAAAATAACGATAACCTACATAAGTTCCTTCATTATATGTGACTGATTCTCCTCCCGGAAACTCACCAAACTTGCTAACGCTGCAATCTTCCAGGTGATATGGGAATGTAATAGGTAACTTCCCTGATGGATTTACCTTACCTGTTAAAACCTCGCCCAATGCATAACCACCTTCCATACCGTTGTACCAAGTTTGTACCAATGTATGTGCCTGATTTACCCAAGGCGTCATATCAACCGGTGAACCTGTTAGCATGATGATTATTGTTCGCGCATTAACCTCTAGCAGTGCTTTAATAAGCGCATCTTGACCATATGGTAAATGCATATCCTTTTTATCTGCTCCTTCACAGTCAATCTCATGATTTAATCCCCCCACAAAGATAACTGTATCTGATGCTTTAGCTAAGGCAATTGCCTCTTCAAATAATGCTTTTTGCTTGCTTATATTCTGACTATATCCCCTTGCATAGCTTAATTTAATATTGCCACCGAGATTCTGCTTAATTCCCATAAGTGGTGAAATCTCATAAAGCGCTTTAGCTTCTGCACTGCCGCCGCCATTAGAATGAAGCCTATCTGCATTATCACCAATTACAGCCACTTTTCCGACTGTTTTTAAGCTGAGTGGTAATAATCCTTTTTCATTTTTTAGTAGCACAATAGCTTCTTCTGCAACCTTTAATGTTTTTTCACGATTGCTTATTTTATTACATTGTCCCGTCTTACGTTCTTCATTAAACACATTGATTTTCTGCATCAGTTTTAATATATTTCTAACCTTCTCATCAATTACTTCTTCTTTAATCTTACCAGCCTTAACCGCTTTAATAAGTGGCTGCGCCATACAATAATCTGTATTTGTAACATTCATTTCAATATCTAATCCATTACTGGCAGCTTCTAATGTATGATGCACTGCTCCCCAGTCTGAAATAACGGTGCCATCAAATCCCCATTCATCTCTTAATATATCCTTTAATAAATAACTATTTTCAGAGCAGAACTCTCCTCTAAAACGATTATATGCACTCATAATTGTTTTAACCTTACCTTCTTTAACGACTTTTTCAAAAGCAGGTAAGTAAATTTCACGTAATGCCTTCTCATCGACTTCGGCATTTACACTAAGGCGATTTGTCTCTTGATTGTTTACGGCAAAATGCTTCACGCAAGCTGCTACATCATGTTGCTCTACCCCCTTTACAAAAGGTACTGCAATTTCTCCTATTAAATAAGGATCTTCTGACATATACTCAAAATTTCTGCCGCAAAGTGGCGTACGTACAATATTAATCCCTGGGGCTAAAATCACATCCTTTCCCCTTCCTCTTGCTTCTTCTCCTAAAACACTGCCGCTTTCATAGGCAAGCTTTCTATTCCAAGTAGCTGCAAGTGCCATATTACAAGGAAGATAGGTTGTATAATCATCTGAAAGTCCCATCGGTGTAAAACTTATCTCCCCATCTAGCATATATTTTACATATTCCTTTTTGCCATAAAACTCCTTACGTACACCCATAGGCCCATCTGACATCACAAGTTCTGGAATACCTAATCGTGATACACCGCCAGATTTAAAAATCTCACTGCCATAGCACATGCCTACCTTCTCTTCTAAAGTCATTTCCCCAATTATTTTTTCAATATCCATTCCGCTTCCTCCATATCAAAAAGGCATATGGCCATGATCTTCATCCTGTCCATATGCCCTTTTCAATTTAGCATTATCAAATTATTTTATTTATTCACCTAAAAAGCAGATAATCTCTTTATGTCCTAGTGTTGATGTGATATAAGTACCATCTTCTTTGATTTCAAAACTTGCACCAGTTACTTCTTTTACACTATTTACATTTTTAAGTATCATGGTCCAAGGTTTATCATCGCCATCTGTCGTAATAACAACTTTGTCAGCAATTTTCATAGCTGTTACAGATAGCTCCACCTCACCTCTCATATTAATAACTTCTGTCTTAGCTGCCTTACCTTCTTGAAGTTCATAGGCCATAAGACATACATTTTCTCTATAATCATATTCTGTTTGTGCATCATTAGCACCTATTGGAATAATACTATTTTCTCTTATAAGGATTGGAAGACTTAAATAGTCATGTTTCTCTGTATACCATTTGCCGCCTTCTACAACCTCATTTGTAAGCAGTTTGGTCCATTTGCCTTCTGGTACATAGTATTGTGCAATGCCTTCTTCATTAAAGATTGGTGCCACTAAAATCTCTTCACCTATCATATATTGTTTATCTAAATAAGCACAAGTAGGATCTTTTTCAAACTCTACAACCATAGCACGCATTGTAGAAACACCTGTTTTAGCTGTATCTGCTGCTGTTTTAAATAAATATGGCATTAATTTGCATTTAAGTTTTGTAAAGTAACGGACAACATCAACAGATTCTTCATCATAGAGCCATGGCACCCTATAAGATGTGCTACCATGTAAACGGCTATGAGAAGAAAGAAGGCCAAAGGCAGCCCATCTCTTATAAACATCAGCTGTAGCTGTGCTTTCAAAACCACCCATATCATGACTCCAGAAGCCAAAGCCTGAGAGACAAAGTGAAAGACCACCACGTAAACTTTCTGCCATTGATTCAAAATCGGCTGTACAGTCTCCTCCCCAGTGAACTGGAAACTGCTGACCACCTGCTGTAGCAGAACGGGCAAAGAGAACAGCTTCATTTTCTCCTCTCTTACGTTTTAAGAGATCAAATACCGTTTTGTTATAAAGGAATGTATAGTAGTTATGCATCTTAACTGGATCTGAGCCATCATGATAAACAACGCCTTTGGTTGGAATTCTTTCACCAAAGTCTGTTTTAAAGCAGTCTACGCCCATATCTAATAAGGTTTCTAACTTATCTTGATACCATTTGCAAGCATCTGGGTTTGTAAAATCTACAAGTGCCATGCCTGGCTGCCACATATCCCATTGCCATACACTTCCATCTGTACGTTTGACTAAATATCCTTTTTCTGCTGCTTCATCAAATAAGCTAGAGGCTTCTGCAATATATGAATTAATCCATACACAGATTTTAAGCCCTTTTGCTTTCATACGTTTAAGCATTGCTACTGGGTCAGGGAACACTTCCTCATCCCAAGTAAAATCACACCAATTAAAGCCTTTCATCCAGAAACAGTCAAAGTGGAAAACTTGAAGCGGAATATCACGCTCTGCCATGCCATCTACGAAACTCATAACTGTTTCTTCATCATAATTAGTTGTAAATGAAGTTGTAAGCCAAAGACCAAATGACCAAGCTGGTGGCAAAGCTGGTTTACCTGTAAGAGACGTGTAGTTTTCAAGTACTTCTTTCATACTCTCGCCGCCAATGATAAAGTATTCAAGTTTTTCTCCTGGCACACTAAATTGTACTTTTGTTACCTTTTCTGAACCTACTTCAAAAGAAACATGTTCTGGATGATTAACAAATACACCATAGTCTCTATTTGTAATATAAAATGGTACTGTTTTATAAGATTGATCTGTACTTGTACCGCCATCTTCATTCCAGGTTTCTACTGTTTGACCATTTTTAATAAATGGTGTGAAGCGTTCACCAAGGCCATAAACAAGTTCACCTACTGATAAACCTAATTGTTCTCTCATATAACATTGGCTAAGGTCATCATTTAAGAATTCGCCACTTGCTGATGTAATATAAGCTGCACTTCTAAAGCCGCTTGTTGTAAGTTTCTTCGTGCCCCTATAGAAATCCATATGGAAGCCATTTTCCTCGCTAATGACAATGCGCATTTCTCCATTTTTAATAGTCAGTTCATCTTCTTTTTCATATGTAAGTGGTAAATTATCATTTTCTAGTATTTCATAATGAGGCCCTAAATCTTTCATTCCTTTATAATGTACCATTGAAATCTTAAAAACATCTTTCATAGGTGCTGAAATTGTATAAGTAAGCACAGGCCCACCCAAGGTATCCCCACGATGATTAATTTTCTTACAAGGTACATAAAGCTCTAGCGCACCATTTTTTTCCTTAATGCTATAAACTTCTTGTGGACTAAAACTTGCAATCCCATCTTTATTAAGCCAACAACCATTACTAAATCTCATAGATCCACTCTCCTATCTCACACCGTATTTATACCTATCTCCCATTTTTCATCTGTCTCTATTTATCGAAAATAGTTTTCTCTATCTCTAAAGCTACCCCTAGCCCTCTCTCTTTATCCTTCACTATGCCTTACATAGTACAAGCTTGACAAAAGAGCTATCTTTTCTCAAGCTTGCACATGTCCTACTTATTTATTTTTGTTATGCTATTATAATTTATGTTTAGTTATTCCAGAAAGCAATTGTATCTTTTGTATATTGTGTCATTTGCGCATTTGCCTCTGCTACACCCATTTCATCAAGTTTAGCCATAATGGTATCCCAAGCTGCATCAAAGTCTTCTGGTTTTCCTAAAATAGCTTGTGTTACAGCTTGTTTAATGTAATCTTCAGATTTTTTGTTGAAGATTGCAAGATCACTATCTGATGGAATAGAGAATTGCCATGCTTGACCATGTTTAGATACAGGAAGTGAATCTCTAGCTGGGAAGAAGTCTACCCAAAGTTCTTTACCATAAGCTTTAAGTGTTTCTTTTTCTGTCTCTGTGAATTCAGCTTCAACTTGTTCTGGGCTGTTTGTTGAATAGTAGTTACCTGTTGGGTCTACAGCACCATCACCTCTTTGTGGGAATGGATATGTATATTTACCAACACCTGTTTTCTTAACAAAGTCTTTATCAGACACTTTTTGTTGTTGCATTTCTTCAGTAAGTTGTCTCTTACCATTTTCATCAATTGTGTAGTTGACACCTTCAATACCCCAGTTATTAAGTACTTGTGCCTCATCAGAAGCCATCCAATCTAGGAATTCAAATGCTCTATCAGCATTTTCGCTAGATGCACAAATTGCAATACCTTGACCACCACTGAATCCTGGGTCTTTAGAGAATTGAGACTCAATATCTTCATTTAAAGTAACATTAAGTGCTGCCATTGTTCTTTCTTCAAGACCTGCTGCAATGAGGGCTTTTTTAGCATCTCCTGTTCCCCAGTCAGGTGTTGCACTACCAAGTACACGACCTGATGCAAGTTTTGCATAGTAAACGTCTTCTTGGTGTGTAAATGATTCTGGGTCTAATAAGCCGATATCATTCATATGGCAAAGCCATTTCATATATTCTTTAACGCCTGGTTCAAGGTATTTGTATTTAGCTTCTCCTGTATCATCATTGATAGACCATTCACCATCATCAAATATGCCCGCTGCTGCACCGGCTATATTTCCAACAGTGATAAGCCATCTCCAATCACTACCCATGAGGCAAAGGCCAATTGTGTCTTGTCCTTCAATTTGTGGATATTTATCTTTGTAAGCTTGAAGTGCTGCTTCATATTTATCAATTGTATTAATAAGTGGGTAACCTTGATCTTTAAGAACAGCATTTTGAATTTGCATAACACCATCTGTTTTCCAAAGTGCTGTACTTACACCATAGCATCCTACAGTATAGATTGTTGGATCATCTTGGCTAAATTTAAGTCTTTGCATCATATCGCCATATAAGTATTTAAGGTTATCCCCTTTTTCTTCAATTAAATCATCAAGAGGAAGAAGTGCTCCTGCATCAATTAATTTATTAACATCACCTTTTGCATAAATCATATCTGGATAATCGCCACTAGCAATCATAAGTGGAATAGCTTGTTCATCCCCACCTACAGCATGTTCAATCTTTAATGTTACACCTGTAAGTTCTGTAATTTTCTGAGCAATTGGGTCTGTGAATTCAATATCTTCTGTAACGTCTTTTTCAAATAGTGTCAGTGTAACAGGTGTTCTATCCTCAAGGCCTACAAAACCATCTGCATCTGCTGAAGCGGCTGGTGCTTCACTTGCTACTGACTGAGTTTCTGCTGGCTCACTAGAAGCTGTTTTAGCTGTATCACTACCACATCCTGCAAGTACGCCCCCTAAACAACACATAGATAATAAGATTGCTGTAAACTTCATTTTTTTCATTTCATTCATCCTCTCTTTTTTTACCTAAATTTGTACTTTTTTTCTCTGTCTGTCTTAAAAGTTTACTTAGATATTGCTGAAGCTGCCTTTCATGAAAAATCTCTTACTTTAATCTAGCTCTTAACTGCTCCAATTGTCATACCAGATACAAAGTATCTTTGTAAGAATGGATAAACACATACAATAGGAACTGTAGTCACTACAGTAATTGCCATCTTAATAGATTCTGGATTAGATGTTACTTGTTTAATACCTTGAGAATTGATATCTGCCGCTTTAATACCTGCTGATGCATTATCAAGTACCTTCATAAGTTCATATTGAAGAGTTGTTAAACTGTCATTTGAACGACAATATAAATATGTGTCAAACCAACTATTCCACTGACCTACTGCAAGGAATAATGCTACTGTTGCAATAACTGGTAAACATAATGGTAAAACGATCTTATAAAAGATAGTAAAATCATTAGCACCATCTATTTTAGCGGATTCTTGTAGTTCATAAGGCAGATTATCCATAAACGAACGTAGTACAATGATATTAAATCCACTTAAAATCATTGGCCAAATATATACTGAGAAATGTCCAATTAATCCTAATCCTTTAATAACCATATATTCGGGAATCATACCACCACTTACATACATTGTAATAACAAAGAGTACTGTGATAGGTTTTCTAAACACATAGTCTTTTCGGCTTAATGTATAGGCAAGCATTGCTGTACATATAACCCCTATAAGAGTACCAACTACAGTTCTTGATACAGAAACCATGAACCCTGTTATAATCTTTGTATTCGAAGAAAAGATTTCCTTATAGTTATTTAATGTAAACTTTCTAGGCCATAAGTGAATGCCACCTCTTACTGTATCCGTTGCATCATTAAATGAAACAGCCAGTACTTGTAAGAAGGGGTAAAGTGTAATGATAAGTATAATAGTCATAATTATTGCAATGATAACATCTGGTATAGTAATTCTTTTTCTAACTGCTGACATTGTTTCCCCTCCTTAAATTAATTGACCTTCACCTGATTTTTTCGCCAATCGGTTTGCAAACCAAATGAGGATGATACTTACAACTGACTTGAAGATACCGATTGCAGTACCATATGAATAACGCATCATACCAATACCATAATCAAGTACATATTTATCAAGTACCAATGATTTCTCTGCTACAATATTGTTGCCTAATAAGTATTGTTTCTCGAAACCAATGTTGACAAGTCCACCAATATTCATAATAAGAAGGATAATGATTGTACCTTTAATACTTGGAAGTGTAATATTCCAAATCTGTTGCCATCTATTGGCACCATCTACTTTAGCTGCTTCATACAGCTGCATATCAATACCTGTAATAGCTGCTAAATAAATAATGGC
Source organism: Cellulosilyticum sp. (assembly GCF_982396655.1). Lineage (NCBI taxonomy): Bacteria > Bacillati > Bacillota > Clostridia > Lachnospirales > Cellulosilyticaceae > Cellulosilyticum > Cellulosilyticum sp. Next base: position 41,704 of record NZ_CEVXFV010000018.1, read on the forward strand.
ATTCCAACCTGTTTCTTTCCATATATCAGAAGCTGTTACAATACCCCAGAACATATTGGGGACTGCTAAGAAATTGATTGGTTGTTTTAAAATATGTAAATTGACTAATAGTTCGTTTACAACACCGTTTGGTGAAAGTAATTGTCCTACAATATTTGCAACAACTACCCAAGAAACAAAGTGAGGTAAATATGAAACAGTTTGTACTAATTTTTTATACTTAACACCACGCATTTCATTTAATAAAATTGCAAATGTAATCGAACAAAGTGTACCAAATACAATAGCTAAAATACTCATACCCAGTGTATTAATTAGTGCTTGGTAAAATTGCTCTTCCTTAAATAAGGTAATAAAGTGCTTAAATCCTACCCACTTCGAACCAAAAATCCCCTTTGCCGGCTTATAATCTTGAAATGCCATAAGCCATCCTGCTAATGGTGCATACTTAAAAACAAGGACCCAAATAACAAATGGCGCTGACATCGCAATCAAATATTTCTGGTCTTTTAATTTCTGTCCAAACGAAGCTTTATAATACTGTTGTTGTGTTTTATTGTTTGTTTTCGCTAAAATATTTACCACTCCCCTCTATGATTTATACAATTTTTCTATAAATATATATTAGTATAAATATAGAGTTAATTATACCTCTAAAAATACAGGTTTTTATAAGTGGAAATTAGACATATTCATATGAATACCTCTAAAAATTAGGGATACTATTGTGCAATTATTTCATAAACCTCATTTGGCTTTGTACTAAACATGACCTTTTCTCCAATAGGTTCATATTCTCTATTTATTTGTGTTGACTTTTCTATAATCACAAGTCTTTTATTTGTATAGATTTGTAAAGTTCCTCCATTTTGTACCTTTACTGTAGCATTTCTTAAATGTCCTTCCCTCCAACTAAAGTCAACAACATATCCCCCCTTCGTACATAGTCCTTTAACTTCACCATTTTTCCATGCCTTAGGCAATGCTGGCAAGAATTCTATAGAAGTCGTGTGACTTAGTGTCTGGCTTGTATAATCTTGCAGTAGCATCTCTGCAATACCGGCAATCCCTCCAAAGTTTCCATCAATTTGAAACGGTGGGTGATTATCTAACAAGTTATTTAACGTTGATTTCTTAAGGAGCTGTTGCACATTTTCATAAGCCAGTTCCCCATCTTTTAACCTTGCCCAAAGATTAATAATCCATGCCCGACTCCAACCAGTATGACCCCCACCATATTTAAGGCGTCTTTCTAATGTATTTCTAGCTGCCTGTGCTAAATCTGGTGTTTCTTCTACGTTAATTTGCGTGCCAGGATATAGTCCAAAAAGCTGAGATACGTGACGATGTCCAGGTTCTGCTTCCTCATAATCCTCACGCCATTCCATAATCTGACCAAACTTACCAATACGTAGTGGTAAAAGCCTACTTCTCATCTCTTCAAATTTCTGAATTTCTGCTATATCTTCTCCAAGAACTTTGCCGCCCTCAATAATGGCAGTAAAAAGTTCATAAAGAATTTCATTATCCATAGTAGGCCCAATGCATACTGTTCCGCTTTCTCCTGAAGGCAAGATATATGTATTTTCTGGTGATGTTGAAGGTCCTGTTACCAAGTGGCCTTCCTCATCTTCCATTAAATAACCTTTGAAGAAATCTCCTGCCGATTTTAATAAGTGATATTTTTCTCTTAAGAATTGTTCATCTAATGTATAGCTATAATGCTCCCAAATATGAAGGCATAACCAAGCTGCTCCCATGGGCCAAATCGTTGCTGGCATCCACATATCTTGAGGTGCTGTATCTCCCCATATATCCGTATTATGATGTGCTACAAATCCTTCGCACCCATACATCACTCTAGCTGTTTCCTCTCCATGTGGCTTCATCTTTTCAAGTAGTTCAAAAAGTGGGAGATGACACTCTGATAAGTTGCATTTCTCCGCTGGCCAATAGTTCATCTGGGTATTAATATTAATCGTATACTTAGAATCCCAAGGTGGCTGCCAACTGCTATTCCATATTCCTTGAAGGGTGGCTGGAAGACCGCCTTTTCTACTACAACTGATTAAGAGATATCTTCCAAAGTTAAAGTACAAGTTAATAAGGCCTAAATCCTCGGCTCCGTCTTTAACTCTTGCCAGGCGTTCATTTGTTGTAAGTCTCTTTAGATTTTCATTTGTTGTCTGTCTATCGTCTGATAAATTTCCGATTTCTAAAGACATCCTTTTATAAAGACCTTTATAATCTTCAATATGTCTAGCTAATAAAGTCTCATATCTTATCTTTGCAATCTCTTCTAAATGCTGCTCACAAGTACGCTGAGGGTCACTTACTTTATAACTGGTAGTAGCCGTTAAATAAATAATAACCTCATCGGCATCTTTTATATAAATTCTCCCACCAATATTTTCTTTACTTCCGCCTATATTCTGGACCTTTAAACTATAGGCATAATAAATGCCTCCCTCACCGCCACTAAGGCCATGAAACGTCATACCATCTTTGTGATACTCTTTTTCATCTACATACTTCCAGCGATCAATATAAGTACTTAATTCCAGCTTTTTAGAGCCCTTTAACCTCACTACAAGTGCTTGATCTGGTGCTGTGCAAAATATTTCCCTTATATATTCATAACCATTTGCAGTATAACTCACCCTGCAAATGGCATTTTCTATATCTAGTTCCCTTTTATAATTGGTTATTTCACCAGCTTGTCCATAACACTGGATTATAAGATCTCCTAGTACAGAATATTGCCTTTGTCCATCTGGCACAGCAAACATGCTCATAGAAATTAGCTTTTCAGCTTCACTGATTTTACCTTCCCATAAAAGCTGCCTTATATGTGGCAAATACTTTTTAGCATCTTTATTATGTCTGTCTCTGTAACCACCATACCATAGACTTTCTTCATTAAGCTGAATAAGTTCCCTAGTCGCTTCACCAAATACCATGGCGCCTATGGCACCATTGCCTAAAGGTAATGCCTCATTCCAATCTTTAGCCGCTTCTTTGTACCAAAGCTTCTGCTCTGACATAGTCCTCTCCTCTCAACATTTTATTGAACATATTAAAAATTTTATTAATTTGTAATATATAAATAAATATATTACTTTACTAGGCAACTTGCAATATAAGTTTCCTTTTTAACACAAAAAAAAGTAGCTACTACACCAATATTTTTAATGTAATCGCTACTTTTTTATAACCTTTTTAGTTTTCTCTCTGCTGATTAATAAATGTTTTGATTGCTTCAATTTCTCCGGTGAGGCTACCCTGACATAACTCTGGTTTCCCTCCACCACGTCCATTGAATCTTTCATTTAGCATCTTACTTAATGGACGGACATCTTCCTTGCTGCTTCCTAGGGCATATTTGATATTCCCCTCTTGAACAGTAATCACTAAGAACACTTCATCACTAAGCTCTGTTAATAAAACGCAAAGCTTTCTCATCTCATCAGCCGTTAAATTCTCTTGATAAATGAAGTTTTGTCCTTTTTGCACATACTCTTGTGCTCTAAAGATTAATAAATCATTCGTTACTGCGGCAAGCTTCTGCTTAAGACTTCCGAGCTCTTCTTGCTGTTTAATAAAAGCTTCTAAAATCTTTTCTGTTTTAGTAGAAAGCATTGCACCTACTTCTCTTGTAATCATTAATCTTTGGTCATAATCTCTAAGGGCACGTTTCCCACAAAGAAGTGTTAATCTCATACCGCCTCTATGTCTTTCCCAGCTTATGCATTTAATAATCCCAATTTCACCACTTCTATTTACATGCGTTCCACAACATGCACAGGTATCATATTGACCAATTTCCACAAGTCTTACTTTCCCAACAATGTCTATCTTTGAACGATAATCACGGTCTTTAATTGCTTCAGGTTCAAAAAGCGCCGCCTTAACAGAAATATTTTGAAAGACTGCTTCATTGGCAAGGCTTTCAATCTCCTTAATCTGTGCTTCTGTAAGCTCTCCATCTAAATCAGCTGTCATATAATCATCACTTAAATGGAAGCCTACATTGTTGTAACCATATTTTTCATGAATAATGCCAGATACAATATGCTCCCCACTGTGCTGCTGCATAAAATCAAATCGTCTTTCAAAATTTATTTTTCCCTCTACTTTACTGCCTACTTCAAAAGGCTTATTTACCACATGATATATAATGTCTTCTTTAATAAAAACATACTTCACTTCCACATCATTAAGCATGCCTTCATCTGCTGGCTGCCCGCCACCTTCAGGATAAAACGCAGTCTCATCAAGTACAACTGTATACCCCTCTTTATAAGGTTCGCATTTTACAACATTCGCCTCAAAATCTGTTAAATAACTATTGTCATAATATAACTTCTTAGTCACCTTTTTTCTCCCTTCACACTTTGTATCCTTTTAATATTTTCCCTTTAACTTTTTAAGAGTATCCACACAAATAGTTTGATTTATACACCCTATCGTTTGCTCTATTACCTTGGCATGCTTTCCAAATTCACCATGTTCATCACTGCCTACTGTTTTTATAAGATTATGTTGGTCACAAAATGCTTCACATGTCTTGGTCATAAGCTGCGTGTGTGTTGGGTAATAGCATTCAATGCCATCAATCCCTTGCTGATTTAAATCTTCTAAGATAGCCTTAATTTCTGCTTCATTCAAATGCTTGTAATACTCTCCTGGATGTGCTAAAATGCTTACCCCGCCAGCCTTTTTAATAGCCTGACAAAGCACATTTATTTCCGGGAAATTATAACTTTTAAAATCACAGTCATATGCACTGTATAATCTAAAGCCATCAAAAAGCTTCTTCGTAACGCCTCTATCAAACATATAGTGAAGGCCTTTCCAACCCCCCTGATGTACATCATACGTATACTTTTCATAATCCGCCATATTTACCTGTGAATAATCCTTCTCAAGTTTTTGAACTAAATGCTCACTCATAAGCTGCATTTCATCATCTGCCTGATGAATAAGCGTCATAAGCTCAGGTGTATTCTCAAAGCCATAAGCTAATAGATGAAGTACCTCTCCCCTATACTTACAGTTAATTTCACATCCTTTAATAGGCATAATTCCTTCCTCTGCTGCCGCTTTATTAAGCTTCTCCCATGCATTTATCTTATTATGGTCTGTTATAGCAATAGCCTCTAAACCTCTTGCCTTAGCTACCTTAACGACTTCTTCTGGTGACATGGTTCCATCAGAATAAAATGTATGAACGTGTAAATCTGCTCGCATGTTACTACCTCCTTATAGCTCTACTTCCACCCCATAATGGTCAGATACAACTTCCTTATATTGCCCATTAAAAATAACACGTGAAGTTTTTACTTCTACTGGTCTATTCATTAAAATAAGGTCGATACGCAAATCTAATTTATTGCCGCTCCAACCTGCAATCTCGCCTTGTACTGTAGCACCTTCATCTTTTTCTTCTGCTAAAACATAACTATCTACTAACCCTTTGTCTATTAAATAATCATAACCCTCATCTTTTATATTGGCATTGTTATTAAAATCGCCCATTAGAAAGCTTAAGCGCTTCATATTTACCTTAGCCATCAGCTTGTCCATTTGAGGCTTTGCTGGGTCCAGTTCATCATGCCACCAGCCTAAATGACAAGAATATAAATCTATAAGTTCTCCATCAACTTCAATTGTTCCTTTTACAATCGTCCTGCGTTTAGGGTTTGTCTCATCTGTAATACCTGAAACTAAAAAGGCTTCCGTTTCTTTAAATGGCACTTTTGATAATATTGCACACCCTTCTTCATAGGTGCTGCGAAGTGATTTAGCCTTGTCCCAAAAATAATAATATTTAGGTCCACCTAATGCGGCTACCTTTTCAAGCAGTATTTCAATAAAATTGTTTTTACGAATAGGCGTTCCTTCAATAAATTTACCATTTATAAACTCTTGCCTTGTTCCCTCAGCAGAAAGATACCCTTGCATAATACCTTCTATTTGAATGAGTTGATTGACCTCTTGAAGGGCAATAACATCATAATCCTTTTCCTTAATAACTTGTGCTAAATGGTTAAGCTTGTATTCTCCATTTTCTTCTCGCCATGAATGTGTATTTAAAGTTAATATTTTCACTGTCTTCACCTCTATTTTATATTACCCTAATTAAACAGAGGTTGCACCCTTATTTTGGCGCAACCTCTGTTTTGATTATTTAATAGCCATGTACTTTTCTTTTTCAAAAGGATCATTATTAGAAAATAAATTTGGATTAATTGCAAGAAGTTCATTTAAAACTTCTGTCATAGGTGCTGCTTCACAAATACGTACAATAGCATCTCCAAATTTTCCTTTTCTCATTACTTTTTTCTCTTCTAAAAATTCATCAACTTTCCAGAAATACTCTGACCAGTGATCGCCATGATGCCTTCTAGATGGTACGCTAATTTCCTTGCCTTCTGGCGTTACTACAACTAATGCCTCTCTTGTATCCGTCATTCTACCTGGTATATCTACCCATTCTTCTACGCCATGAATGAATGTATTTCTTCTAAGATCTACGCCTAAAAGCATAATCTGTGCCTTACGATCTAGAAGTTTCCCCCATGGTGACTTTCTTGCACAAGGCGTATCCCAAAGTTCATTATCCTTCACAAATGCTGCGGCCTCTTTTCCTAATGCCGCTACAGAATGGGTGGGATGCCAAGACCTAATAACACCTTCTCGTTGTCTAAATAGCTCAGGTAAAATCCCTACACATACTTTAGAATCCGTTACATAAAATTTAGGATTATCTGCATTAATATAAGACCAGGTATGTGTCGGAAGCACCAATAAACCATCTTGCATATATTCACTTAAAGCATCCAGCACAGTATCAGCTCTGCCTTCTACCTCACCTATACTCTTCATAGATGAATGTACAAGTAATGTCCCCTTAGGGTCAACATGTAATTCTTTTAGATAATTTAGTAAATCTTGTTTCGTATATGCCATATTATTTTCCCTCATAATTTTTAGAAATAATGTATATTTTTAATAACTAGTCTAACTTATCTCCTTATTTTTTACAAGATAAAATTTATTATGAGTATGGACACTACTTATTACCTGTAATCCCTACCATCTTTAATAAAAATTGTGCATTAGTTGTCCTGCATCGCCCTTTCTTTAACCTATAATCAAAGCCAATGCGGTTATCTTTATAATATTCTTCAAAATGATAGTTATAAACCTTTCGCTTCCTTTCTGTACGCATCTCAAGTTCACAAAGTTCAAAGTCATGCGTACTGACCATCACAATCACCCAAGGCTGTTCTAAGGCATTAATGGTTTCCTTGGCACCTAGTATACGATCTGCTGAGTTAGTTCCCTTAAAAATTTCATCAATTAGTACTAACATTGGACGCTTTGTATGTGAGGCATCAATCATCCCCTTAATACGCAAAAGCTCTGCATAAAAACTAGAAATACCTGCATTGACATCATCTTGCATACGCATAGAAGTCTGTACTTCCATTCTTGTAGCAAAAAAGTCCTTAGCCAAAACAGGAGCGCCTGCATAAGCAAGTGCTAAATTCACGCCTATGGTACGTAAAAATGTGGTCTTACCTGACATATTAGATCCTGTAATAATACATGTTTCAGACTGAATATCTAGGTCATTTCCAATAGCTTCGTGTATCAACGGATGTTTTAAGGCACTAAAATGAATAGCTGGTTTATCTTTTTCTGCAACCTCTGGGAAGCTATATTCTTCCTTTACATCACAAAGTACTGCTAAACTTAACAATGCCTCTATCTCCCCCATTACACTTAGCCATTTATCTACTGATTTCCCATACTGCTTGCACCACATACCAAATACATCATTGCAATGAAAATCCCACATTAAAAATCCTGCTACCACCATATATGCAATAGCATTTAATCTAACTTTTAAGGCTTCCGATAGTTTATAGAGGGTTTCTAATCCTTCCTTAGGGCCCCCTTCTTCACAAATACTTTGTTTTAATGCCTTTAAATAGCTACTTTCAAATTCCTTTTCTTCGATAGCCAGAAGAAAGTTTTTATATACATTTATATTTCTGCTAAATCTTAAAATAATATCAAAAATTTCACTATGTTTTCTAAAATAACAGAATGCTAGTCCAATCTGCATTGTAATAGATGTACTGCCTGTTAAGGCAAATAATTTGCTTTCACCATTTAAAACAATCACTACCACAGAAAATAACGCCACAAAGGGGATCACTAAGCTAAGTACTTTTAGCCCTCTACTTTGTCCCTGTTTCTTCTTCCCTAAAATCTCTATGAATGCTGTAATACTAGCTTCATCTACATTTTCCTTCTTAAGTGCTATAAGCTGACTAAGCGTCTTTAAATGAAGTGCAAAATCTTCATTTTGTGCTAACTCTTTAATGGCCTCTTGCCTTGCTTTAATCTCCTCTTGTTTCACGCCCTGTACAAGTGCCTGTGCTAATGCCTTTTTTCCATAAGGCGTATGTGCTACACAAAGATATTGAAAAACAGACCCTTTTCCTAATAAATCTAAGTCCTTAATTCTAGGAATTGCGTCATCTGCATAACGACTGCCATCCTCTTCAAAATCTAGCCAGCCTTTGTCTAAACGCTTTAAATTTCCCTCGAGTACTATCTGTTTTGCCTGTTCATACTGCTTTTGTTCATTTAACTGATTGTAGCGTCTAATTAAAATTATAAAAATCCCTAAAAAAAGTATAATGCCTAAATAATATATTTTCTCTTGCCATGCGAGTCCTATAATTAAGCTCCCCAACATGCCTAAGAAGCTCACTACTCTTAAGCTACCAAGCTTCCCAATCCTTCGTTCAAGGCTATGAATCTTCTTACGACTTATCTCTACTTGTTCTAAATACGTTTTTCTTTTCATATGCTCTCCTAATTTTATTCCTCCAAATTAATTTCTGTTGACAAAATGTCATACGCATATGTTATCTCCCTTATATTCAAAATGCATGACATGATATAGTCTTCCGTCTACAGTAAATCCATTACGTGTAATGCCAATTAGTTCAAATCCTAAATCTTTTAAAATCTTAATGCTAGCTTCATTAACAGTAACAGCATCTGCAAATAATACTTTGACCTTCACCTCTTTCAATGCATATTCTAAAACTGCCTTAGCAGCTTCCTTGCCATATCCATTATTCCAAAATCGCCTAATAAGCTGATAATAAAAACCACGTTTTTCCCCATCATCATCAACTGTTGGAATACCTATGACGCCTATAACTTCCTTATTTTTTAAAACAACAAAATGTCCTATATGCGCACTCTTTTCTTCATTTTTGAGCCATATGTCAATCTTATCTCTTACAGCATCTACATCAGATAATTTCATAGCATTGGTATAACGAATCACTTCTTCATCTTGCCATAATTCAAGTAATTGTTTTGCATATTTTTTTTCTAATGGTACAATTTCTAATCTTTTGGTTTCTAATTTCATCCCCTACCCCTCTTTTCTTTTTTATCTTCTTCTAGAACTTCTACCTTTTATTATAAACATTCATTGCTTAGATAGACTATATTTTTTAAAGTTATCTAATTATATATATAAATAAAACCTGCTAATGATGCCTCCTTTTCATTAACAGGTTTTATCTTCTCTTATTTATTTAGTTGTTCTTTAACACGGTCTGGATAATTAGAAATAATCATATCTACACCAATTTCAATCATATATGCAATATCTGCTTTTTCATTAATTGTATATGGATTTACCTTAATTCCTTTTGCATGGGCTGCTGCAACAACTTCCTTATTAAGCGTTCTATAATCTGGATGAATTGCATTAGCTCCGGCATTTAAACAGTATTTTTCTGGTTCATACAGCGGTTCTATATAAAGAAGTCCTGTCTCAATTGTAGGCTGAATGCTTTTGCATTTTACCATAGAATAATGATTAAAACTTGAAAGAATCACTTGCTTTTCCATGCCATAATCCATAATCATATGAATCACCTTTTCTTCTAATAAAGGATACTGTACAATTGTATTTTTTAGCTCTAAGTTTAACAAAATCCCATGTTTTTTCGCTAATATCAGCAATTCTTCTAGTGCAGGTACACCTAAAGCATCTAATTCTTCAAATGTATGCGCCTTCACATAGCCAGTACCCGTTGTGGTACGATCAACTCTTTCATCATGAATAAGAACTAATACACCATCTTTAGAAATCTGTACATCTGTTTCAATGCCATCGCAGCCAAGTTCAATGGCCTTCTCAAAGGCTACCATTGTATTTTCTGGTGCATGGCCACTCGCACCTCTATGCGCTATATTTAAAGTCATAAAACCTTCCCCCTATAAACTTATATCTACCTAATCTATTTGTGCTATCTATAACTTACTACTACTTAAACTATTATTTTATCTTACTTTGTCTTATTATATCTTTCAATAGCTTTGTTAATGGTTTGTGCACTGGCATTTACAGCTTCTTCTGGCGTTAATTCATGGTTTAGCAGTTTCTCAATATTTTCTTCAATACATGCTCTAGCTTCTGGGAATACTGCTAAAAGTGCACCTGTGCTACCTTTGCTATCATGAAGCTGATCAATAGCTGTTTTAAACTCTGGTTGCGCTTCTAAATGCGCAGTCATTTCTGGTAAATCATAAGCTTTAGTTGTAATAGGGAAATAACCCGTTGCCTTTGACCACTTAACTTGTGATTCAGCTGAAATCAAATATTTTACAAACTCCCATGCTGCTTGCTCCTTTGCATCATCTTCTTTGTCCATAATCCAAAGTGAGCCGCCACCTATAGAAACACCGCCTTGATCCTCATTTGTTACACCTGGAAAATACGCTGTTCCTAATTCAAACTTGCCATTAATACTTGCTTTGATTGTTGAAAGTGAAGCTGTAGAACCTAAAAGCATTGCTGAATTCCCTGCTGTAAAGGCATCTTTATTTACATCTTCATCACGTCCTAAATTCACCATGTTCCCCGCATCTACTGCCTCAAGCCATTTTTCCATAATGCGAAGGCCTCCCCCATTTTCATCAAAGCTTACAGCTGTAGCCGCATCTGTTCTCCCATTTCCATTATTAGCATAGTCAAGTCCTGATTTTACTAAGAACTGTTCAAAGAACCAACCATAAATTTGAATATTTGCCCCATATGTGGTCACATTGTTGCCCTCTTTCTTAGCTAACTTCTCAGAGTATGCCATCATTTCTTCAATACTCTTTGGTGCTACCTCTGGGTCAAGCCCTGCTTCTTTAAAAAGATCTTTATTATAGTATAAAATCGGCGTTGAGCTATTAAATGGCATTGAATATAACGCATCATTTATAGAGTAATATGCTAAAATATTCTCTTCTAATTCGCTCGTATCAAACCCTTCTGCATCAATAAAATCTTGCATTTTACATGCATACTCACTATCAATCATCCAGCGTGTTCCAATATCATAAAGCTGCATTAAATCCGGAGAAGCTGCGCCTAATGAAGCACTCTTTAATTTATTAATAGCCTCATCATAACTTCCTTGATACTGCACTTCTACTTTAATTTTATCCTGTGAACTATTGAATCCATCCGCTAATTGCTGCAATGCCTCACCGCCAACACCGCCCATAGAGTGCCAAAAGACTATCTCAACAGGCGCCTCACTAGCTGCTGATGTTGCCCTTGCACTCGTTGTCTCACCACATCCAACCAAGCTTCCCATAGCCACCATACCAACTAAGCTTGCGCCTAAAACTCTGTTTACTAATTTCATCTTCATCTCTCCTATTTTCCTCTTATGTATATTGTTATCTTTAATCTTTCTTATCCTTTTACTGCCCCTGCTACCATTCCATCTACCAGCTGCTTTTGTCCTAAAATAAATATTGCAATCGATGGAATAATAATCATGAGTGCACCTGCCAATACAATTTCATAGTTATTCCCTTCTGAAAACTGCAGCATGCTAATCCCAATTTGAACAGTTCTCTTACTTGGATCATTAATTGTTAAAAGAGGCCACATATACTGATTCCATGTATTAATAAAAACATAGATTCCTAATGATGCCATAACCGGTTTAGAAATCGGCATAATAATTGAAGTTAAAAACTTAAAATGACCACATCCATCTAGTGCCGCAGCTTCTTGTAAATCTTTAGGTACCGTTAAATAAAACTGCCTTACCATGAAAATCCCCATTCCAGATGTTAAAAATGGAATAATAAGCGCCTTCATACTATCTAACCACCCTAAGTTACTTACAGTTAAATAATTTGCTACAATAATGACTTCGCCTGGAATCATAACTGTGACTAAAACAGCCATAAAAAGTACATTTTTTCCTTTAAACTCAAAGAAAGAAAAGGCATAGGCCGCAAGGCTGCATGTAATAAGCTGACCTATTGTCACACAGATTCCTACGACAAAGCTATTCTTTAAAAAGCTTGTAAAAGGTACCATCTCCAAGGCCCTAATATAATTTCTAAGACTCGGTGCACTTGGTAAAAACCTAGGCGGATTCTGTGACATATCTGCTGCACTCATTAAACTAACCGAAAAAGCATATAAAATAGGTGCAATAATTAATAAGCCAACAATAATACTTATGCTGTTTAAAATGATTTTTTTACCTTTAGAACTCATTATTTGTAATGCACTCCTTTCTTCTCAAATGCCAACTGTACGAGTGTCATACTAAAAACAATCAAAAATAAAATAATAGATTGACTACTCGCCATTTCAAACCTACCATTAAAGAACGCATCTCTATAAATAGAATGAACAATCACATTGGTAGAATCCCCTGGCCCTCCTTGTGTCAAAAGCTTGATTTGGCCAAATGCCTGAAAAGCACCTACTAAGTTCATGAAAAGTACAAAGAAAAGCTGTGGTGTTAAAAGCGGTAAAATAACGGCTTTAACCTTTTGCAAATAGCTGGCACCATCTATATTGGCACTTTCAATTAGTTCCTTAGGTACAGACTTAAGCCCTGTAAATAAGAAAATAAAATTCATTCCAAGGCCTAGCCATACTGTCACGAAAGCCACCACATAAATAGCTACTTTAGGATCCGCTAGCCACCTTATATTTGTATTTAGCAAATAGTTAGCAATCCCATTTGTCGGATGAAAAATAAGTATCCAAATCATTGCTGCCGGTGCTGATGCAATAGCCATTGGCATTGAAAACATCAGCTCATAAATACAATTATGTTTTAATTTATTATCTGCAAGTAGCGCCAGTGCTAAACTTATGACCATTGTAGGAATAATAATCAATATGGCAAACTTGAAGGTTACTCCTAAGCTATTATAAAAACTGGCTGAAGTAAGTAGTTCTATGTAATTTTCAAGCTCCACAAACTCTACAGCTTCTCCCCTACGATTTGTAAGGTTGAAACTTAAATAAATCGTTTTAAAGAATGGATAATATACAAATAATCCAAACAAGATAAAACTTGGTAATAAATACAAATACGGTACTAATTTCTCCTTATGGCCTAATTTCGTCCTACTTAATATAGGATTCTTTGCTTTGCTTACTTTCAAGGTTCCTTCTAATGATGACTCTAAAGCTATTTCTGACATCCAACATCCTCCTTATTAAAATGGTTAAACTAATCTATCTTTCTAACCTACATTCACAAATTTTTCAATGGCATATGCCACGCCATCTTCTTCATTGGTTTTTGTAATATAGTCTGCAATCTGTTTTACTTCTTCAAAAGCATTTCCCATGGCGACACCTAGACCTGCATATTGCAACATCTCTACATCATTTCCTGCATCACCAATGCACATGACCTCATGAGGTGCAATATCTAATCGTTCTGCAAGTGTTTTTATACCTTTTTGCTTTCCAGATGCTTTGCTTAAAAACTCTAAGAAAAATGGCATGCTCCTTACAACGTTATAATCCTTATATAAATTTTCAGGAAGTTGCCTAATCACACGGTCAATTTCCTTAGGTGCCCCTACATACATCACCTTAATAATCTCTTCATGTATAGCAATTTCCTCAAAATTCATTTCATAAATAGGAATGTTATTCATCCTTCCTTCTAACTGAGAGTATTCATTCATCCGAGGTGTAATACATCCCTTCATCAAAAAAGCATGAAGATCAATCTCTAACCTCTGTGCCAGTTCATATAAACGATGTAAATCATTCCCCTTAAGCATGTTCTTTGCAATAACTTCCTTTGTCTTTACATTTTGTACAATACTTCCGTTATAGCTCATCACATATTCATCTTCCGCTACAAATTCTAACTCCTCTAAGTAGCGTTCCAAACCATGAATAGGCCTTCCAGAAGCAATTACAACCTTAACGCCCTTTTCACGCACTTTTCGTATCGCTTCTTTATTTCGTTTTGAAATGGTATCATCCCTTCTAAGTAATGTCCCATCCATATCAACTGCAATCAGTTTATACATATCTTTTCTCCTCATGTTTAACATTTCTACTAATGTCATCATAACTTGTCCAAATTAAATGTAGATTTGTGTTATTTTAAATTAATGTAAAATACCCCTTTACACAAATTTAATATATAAAAGGAGGCGCTACGAAATTTGTTCGTAACGCCTCCTTTAAAAAGAGAACAGTTGATAGCTTTCATTTAAATATAGCTATCAACTGTTCCCTGTTAATATTCATTCTGAGTATTTCAATTTTATTTACATTTTAGTTTTATAAACTTCTGACCACTGCCTATCTTCCACTAAAACATGTTCTACTAGCCAATCATTTAATGCCCTTAAAAGCTCGAGGATTTTGTCATTTTGATGTCTATCAATCTCATCCATATCTAATTTATAAATATAATCTACAAAGTCATTATGTGCAACTTTATGTTTAAAGAATTTGCTATACTGAATCTCAAATAATATCTTTTCTTCTTCTGCAAAATGATATTTTACATAGTCTCTTAATTCATTTACAATTTCTACAATCTCATCAAATTTATCTGAGTGTTCTGGCAGTTCTAGCATCCCCTCTGCTTCTTCTGCTAAATCAAATAATTTCTTGTGTTGTTCATCAATAATATCTACACCTATCCTATAGGACTCTTTCCACTGAATCATGCTTCACCCTCCAAATTCATATATTTTCCTTTTATTATATCATATACAAAAAATATGACTACTCCCTATATTTCTTAGGTTATAGTCATATTTTTCATATTTAGATTTTATAGAAGGCAATATATCAAGTCGTTTAATTTACTTTAATCTGAGTCCAAGCCTCATCATACATTTGTTTTACCTCAAGAGGTAAATTTGTGTATAACTCACAACGTGACATAATTTCTTCTGTCATATAAGCATTAGGATTATTTCTAATATGTTCATCTTGCTCCAGTCTAGCTTCTTTGTTTGGTGTTGTATAACCAATCTCATCTGCTATTCTAAGTGCACTTTCTTTATCACTGATAAAGTTAATGAACTTCTCTGCTCCGTTTACATTAACAGCATTAGCTGGGATACATAAGCTATCAATCCAGAAGTTTGCCCCTTCTTTTGGTACAACATACTCTAAATTTGGATATTCATCTTGAAGATTAAGCCCTTCACCTGACCAAATCATATTAATAGCTGTTTCTCCATCTGCAATCATTGTTGTGCCATTATCAACACCATATTTAGGGTCAACTAATGCTCTTTGTTCTAATAATAATTGTTTTGCTTCTTCAATTTCATCTGGATTTGAAGAATTCAGGCTATAACCTAATTTCTTTAAAGCTGCCCCGATTGTATCTCTATAAGTATCAAACATAAAGACTTGATCTCTATACTTTTCATCCCATAGTATATCCCAACTATCCACACCTTCTGTTACCACATCTTTATTATAAATAATCCCTACCGTTCCAAACATATACGGAACTGAGTACTTATTACCTGGGTCCATTCCCAAATCTAAGTATTCTTCGTCCATTTGTGCAATGTTAGGGATATTATCTTTATTAAGCTCTTGAAGAAGGTTTTCTTCAATCATTCTAGGCATTAAGGCATCTGATACTAAAATCACATCATATTGTACCCCACTGCCAGCAATCTTCTGATACATCGTTTCCATATCATCAAATGTGCTCATTTTTACTTTGATGCCATATTCCCTTTCAAATTCCTTAAGTGTTTCATTATCAATATTTTCTCCATAGTTATAGAAAGTAATTGTTTCTGAACGCTTCCCACAACCTACTGCTAACATACTAACTGCAAGTATGCAGCCTGCTACACCTACTAATTTTTTAAACTTCTTCATGTAATTTTTATTTCCTTTCTCTATTTTTATCCTAGCCCAACTTATTTTATGTAAGTATATATACCTTATTATAAATGCCGCACTTGTAACCTTTAATGCTGTAGCATTCTGAGAAGAAAAAACTTAATGACATACATATCATAAATTTTTAGTTTGTTTTCCATAAGAACCTACCTATTATAATATATTCTCCTTTATTTAGGAAGAATTATTATCTAAATACAAAAAGCTTGTCACGATTAGTTTCGTGACAAACTTTTTGTATTGTTATAATATCCTATTTAATATATTAAGACGCACTAAGACATGCTTCTTGCTTATATTCTTTTCGTTTCAGTTCCATGACAATCATAATAATACATACAAAACCTGCTATAAAGTCTGCAATAGGTCCTGAGTACATAATGCCATCAATTCCAACAAACATTGGCATAATGATTAATAATGGCAATAAGAAAATAATCTGTCTTGTTAAGGATAAAAAGATTCCTGCCACTGGCTTGCCAATTGCTGTATAGAAGTTTGATGTAATTGGCTGAATGAAGTTAATCATTGTAAAGAATAAAAAGACTCTAAAATATTTAATTGCAAACTCATAATAAGCATCTGAGCCATTTCCAAAAATAGAAATGATTTGTCTTGGTGCAAATTGGAATAAACTAAAGGCAATAACTGATATCCCTAGTCCATATGCAGATGCAAGTAAATAAGCCTTTTTCACGCGCCCATGCTGGCCGCTACCATAGTTATAACTTACGATAGGCTGTAAGCCTTGTGAAAGTCCGATGATAAATGACATATAAAGCATGTTTACCTTTGAAATAATTCCTGCACAGGCAATAGGAATTGCCTCTCCATATACAGATAATGCACCATAGTGCTTTAATGATTGATTCATAACAATCTGTACAACCATCATTGCTAATTGATTGCTACATGGTGCAGCACCTAAAGAAGTAATGCGGCTCACATACTGCATTTTTAATACTAAATGTTCTTTTCTTAACTTTACACTTTTGCAGCGTGTTAAGTAAAATACGACCATACTAAAAGATACTATCTGACCAATGATTGTGGCATAAGCTGCCCCTGCCATACCCCAATCAAAAACAAATACAAATAAGGCATCAAGAACAGTATTTACAAGTGCACCTACAATATTACAAGTCATTGTATACTTAGGACGTCCATCTGCACGAAGGAGATTTCCCCCACCTGTTGCAAGAATTAAAAATGGGAACCCAAATGATACGATTCTTGTATAAACTTTAGCATGCTCTAATACATTATCTGGTGAACCAAAGAATTTTAATAATGGTGTTAAAAAGAGCTGTGTGATTACAAGCAATACAAGGCCACATCCAAATAACACTGTTATTGCATTTCCCATGTAAAATGCTGCCTTTTCTTTTTCCTGCTTATCAGTATGGCTTCTACCCATAGATATATTAAATGCTGCTGCTCCACCAATCCCAAATAATAGCGCAATGGCTACACATGAAATAGATAGTGGAAATGAAATGTTAGTGGCTGCATTTCCGAGCTCCCCTACACTTCTTCCAATAAAGAACTGGTCCACGATATTATAAAGTGAACTTACAAGCATAGCAATAATACTCGGTACGGCAAACTGCCTTAATAGCTTATTGATATTTTCTTCTCCTAACGGATTTTTTCCGCCTATATTTCTCATTTTGTCAAACTCCTTTAATCTTCTTCAAAGTACTCTTCGATATTTTCTACCATTTGAGATAAAATTCTTATGACCTCTTCTGTTTCTTCTTTTTTTAGATTCTTAGACATGATGGCTTCCCATTCTTCTCTTCCCTTTTGAATAGGTTCCCAGCTCTCACGTCCCTTTTCAGTTAAATAAATACGATTGCATCTTAAATCTTCCAGGTCCTTTTTTCTCTCAATAAAGCCCTTTTCCAATAAGGATTTTACAACCCTTGTAATAGCAGATTTATCGATTCCAAGCTCTGATGCAATTTCATCCTGGGTAATCCCATCTTGTCTGTTAAGCACGATAAGAATAGGATATTCACCTGATGCAATATCATATGCCTTGAGGGTTTGTGCCCAAAATATCTGACTTTTTCTATAAAGAATTGAAATCAGTTTTCCTGAATACTCTTTCATAATGACTTCCTCTCAAAATAATTAGTTGACAAGTCAACAAATTTATTTTACGCCAAAACTAGTTGCGTTGTCAACTAATTGTTTGACCTCTCATAAATGCAAAAAAGTTGCTATAGGGAAATTATAAACCTTTCCACTATAGCAACCTTAGCTATTACTGCACCTTATGCCAAACCCATTAAGTACAAAAGAGTAATCTAAAATATAACCTCTACATATCATCATCATATTATTAACAATACATTTACCTGATAGCAACTTATTTAACTTTGATTGATTGTGGTAATATCTATCACCCTGTCACAAGTTTGCTTAGCCAGTGCCATATTGTGGGTAATCATGATAAGGCCCATATTTCTCTCTTTTACTTCTTCTAGGATGACATGCCAAAGCTGTGCCTGAGTAATCACATCTAACATAGTGCTCATTTCATCTGCAATGAGGAACTTTGTCTCTGGAAGCAATGCCCTTGCCACACAAAAGCGCTGCAATTCTCCACCTGATAACTCTCTAGGAAATCGTGTCAGCCACTGCTTTTCAATCCCTAGTTTCGTCATAATGCCTGGATCTAGGCCTTTGGCTTCTTCTAATACCTGCTTCATACGAAAGCGTGGATTGATAGCCTTTTCAGGATGCTGATAAATCAGCTGAATAGGACAAACACCTTTTTTAGGAAGTGCCTGATGATCTATCAGCACTTCCCCATCTATTGGTGCTAAATAACCTGCAAGTATTTTAGCCAGGGTACTTTTTCCATAACCACTTGGTCCTACAATGGCAATTCTTTCACCTGTTTGACACGTCATATTTACATTGTTTAATATGAACTTTCCTTTTTTATTATAGCCAAAGCAAATATTTTTAGCTTCAAGTTGCATTATAACACCTCACCCATCCTTCTCTTACTTCTGTCATTGGAGGTAATTCTTCCTTACACTTTGATGTACAGCTTGCGCAGCGTGGTACAAATGGGCATCCATGCATAACGGAATCCGCATAAGGCTGAAAACCTGGGAGAGGCTCAAAGCCATTTTGCGGCATGGCTCTATAAAGAGCTTTGCTATAAGGATGCCTTAAGCCCTCTTCACCTGCTAAAAAGTCCTGAGGCTTTAAGACTTCAAGCGTTGTCCCTGCATAAAAGATTGCCACCTTGTCAGCTATCTTAAGGGCTAAGTCAATATCATGGGTAATAAGGATAACGCCCTTACCTTCATCTGCTAATTCACGAAATATTGTTAGTGCTTCTATAGCTTGTTCCAGCTGCATTCCTGGAGTTGGTTCATCTGCTATGATAAGTTTCGCATCTCCAACAACTGCTGTAGAAACTAAGACACGCCTTGCCATACCGCCTGATAGCTGAAAAGGATACATGGTCTCGGTTTGTTCATCTAATCCTAATCTATTAAATACCTTTTTAAGTGCTGACATGCCCTTTGCTTTATCCTTATGGCCAATGACCTGCTGAAATACTTTCATAAGCGGATTTAAGTAAGAAACAGATTGTGGCACAAGGGCCATCTCTTCGCCGCGTAGCTCTTGCTGATAGGAAGGTGTCAATGTTTTTCCTTTATAAGTCATCTCGCCACAAGTGACCGCATTTTCTGGCAGAATGCCTAATATTGCAAGGGCTAAAAGACTTTTCCCAGAACCGCTGGAGCCCACAATGGCTAGAATTTCACCTGGCTTCACCGATAAGGAAAGATTAGATATCACCTTCAGCTCCTGTTTTTCTGTTAATTTCGTATACATTTGAAATGAGACTGATAAATTTTTAATCTCTAACAAAGGTTCATTATGTTTCATTTGATTTACCTCATTCCTGTGCACTATAAGGGTCCATAAGTGCTTTTAAATTTTCCCCTAAGCGGTCAAATAAAAATACAATGATGACTAAAGTAAGGCCTGGGAAAAATGCCAGCCACCACATGCCTGCTGATAAATATTTCATACTTTCTGCTAAAATAATACCAATAGCTGGCTGCTCTGGCGAAAGACCATAACCTAAAAATGTAATAGATGCCTCATGCAAGATAGCATGAGGAAACATTAGTATAAGCCCTACGATAAATTGTGGAATCATATGTGGCAAGATATGATTTTTTAAAATAAAGCCGTAACTCCTCCCAAGCTTTCTTGAAACTGCAATATACTGTTCACTGCGTAGCTGCAGCACTTCTGCTCTGATAAGTCTTGCTAAACTTGTCCAATGGGTTACTGCAATCCCAATGAGCAGTCCTTTGAGTCCTCTGCCACAGGCAAAGGAAATTAAGATGATGAGAATAAGGTGTGGGACTCCCATTACAAGGTCAATTACCCAACTAATCACTGCATCTAAACTCTTTGAGCCTACCGCCGAAGCAATGCCTACTAATACGCCAATGACAGCGCTCATTGCTGAAGCAGCTATACCCACTATAATGCTCACACTAAGTCCCTTCATGGTACGTGCAAATAAATCACGGCCTAGCCAATCTGTCCCAAATGGGTGTTTAAAAGAAGGCGTTAACTTTACACTGGCAAAGTCAACTGCAGTGGCCTCTTCACTGATGCATATTCCCATTAAAAGTGCTCCTATAATAATGAGTCCACTTATAATTGTTAATATCAATGTTTTCTTTCTCTTATTCATTACCGCTATTCTCCTTGATTTTAGGGTCTATGATGCCATAAAGTAAGTTTGCAATCAGATTGCCAGTAAAAACAAAGAGGGCACTGAATAAAGTAATGCCTAAAAGTAAAGGGACATCTGAATTTAATCCCGCTGCCGATACAGCAGCACCGAGTCCTGGATAAGAAAATACATTTTCAGTCATTACGCTGCCCCCAAATAACTCTGCAAAAGAAGCAAATTGCAGTGTAATAGCTGGCAGGATAATATTACGAATCCCATGTCTTCTAAGTATGCTAAACTTGCCTTCTCCTCTCGCTTTTGCAAAAAGTACATAATCGCTTTCTAAGACGTCAATGAGCTTAGCTCTTGTATGTAATGCCACATTTGAAAATGACATAAGGCTTAAGGATACTGCTGGCAATATGAGGTGATGAAGCCTTTGACCTAAACTTACTTCACTATTAATCATCCCAATAGGCGTACTGAAGCCAATTGGAAATAGCTTTAACCCTACAGAAAAAATCAAGAGCAGCACTAACCCTAACCAAAAGGTTGGCACGGAACATAAAATTAAACATACTTTCTTTAGGATTTTATCCCATGCTTTATTTTTATTCATCCCCATGACACAACCTAGTGAAAATCCAATTACCCCAGATAGCGTCCAAGCACAAATCATAAGTGCTAATGTATTTAAGAACTTCTCTTTGATAATGTCAAAAACAGGCCTGCGATAAATCAAAGAATTTCCCATATCGTCGCGAAGCAGTGACCCAAACCAATTCATAAATTGTTTTACTGGTGGCTCATTGACTCCCCAGTATTTTTCTAATGCTATTCTCTGCTCTGCTGAGACATTCCCATTTCCTATAATATACTGCTGCACCGGATCTACTGGAGAAAGTTTTACTAATGTAAATGCAATCACACTGACTGCAAATAAAAGGGTCACTACCCTTAATAAATATCTAATAGTTGTTTTTAAATAATCATTCATGTGCAAAACACATTTCCTCCTAGTTATTTCCATGACCACTCTTTTAAATTTTGTAAAAGAGGCATAGATGCACCATGGGCATGAAGCTGTTGATTACCTATATCAATGCCTTCACGTACATAATATAAATGATGCATATTTACAAGCCATACCCAAGGGCAATCCCCTTTCATAGCTGTTCCTGTTTCTCCATCCCATTGTGCTTTCTGCCAGTTTTCATAAGCCGCATCTACTGTAAGCGCACTCATGGCCGCATCTAAATATCCATCAACTGTAGCACTTATATAACCTTCTGGATTGTAATAATCATCTTTTAACATATTACTTGAATGATATAAACTATAGCTTGTATAAGGATTTGAAGAGCCCCACCCCATAAGCACTGCATTTGAAAACATTCTTTTTGAAATATCATCCCAGCTTGTTCCCTCGACAATAATATGAATGCCAATTTCCTTTGCCTGCGCAGCTGCTGCAAGAGCTACCGCTTGTCTAAAAGAATCGCCTGCAGGATAAAGACAGGTAAATTCAGCTTTTATTCCTTCCTTTTCAACGATGCCGTCGTTATCTACATCACTCCAACCATTATCCGCTAAAAGTTTCTTTGCATAATCTTTATTTGTCTCAATTTTCACTTCAGGGTTATTCCATGGCATGCCATCATTTTCTGAATAAGCTGGATCTGCAAAGCCATTTAAGGCTGCCTTGGCAATTTCTTCTCTATCAATACCATAGGCTAAAGCTTGTCTGATTTCTAAATTGCAAGTTACATCATTACCATATGAGAATCCGCTTTCAGTTGTTTTCCCTTCATTTGGTGCCATAGGTAATGTAAAGCCGCGATTATCTAAAGAAGTTACAACTTTTAAGGTATATCCTTCTATATCACTTGTTGCTAATGTTGCTGTTGTGAGTGCCACATCTACCTGCCTTGCTTTAACAGCAGCAAAAGCAGCATCTTCACTCATAAAGACAATCGTTATATTTTCTATAGTCGGAACAGTACCATAATATTCCTTATTGGCCTTAAGCATAAGCTGTTCCCCTTTATTCCACTGTACAAAAATAAAAGGTCCTGAACCAATAGGTGCTAGTCCATAATTTTCATTATAGGCATGTTCAGGTACAATCCCTGTAGTTGCAATCGTATTTAAAAAAGTGGAAGTAGGTCTATTTAAAGTAAACACAACTGTATCCTCAGAAACAGCTTCTGCTTTCTCCATGAATGTTAAATCTAATGAAGACTGAGCAGACTTAGCTGTATTAAATGTAAATGCCACATCTTCAGCTGTTAGAGATTCCCCATCTGTAAATTTTACATCACGGCGAATTTTAAACGTCCAAATTAAGCCATCCTCACTAATGTTGTATTCAGTAGCTAAATCATTTGAAAATGTCATATCTTGCTTGTATTCTACAAGCGTACTTTGAATAAGTGGTGTGGTTCCATGGTCTCCCCCCTCACAAGGGTCTAAACTAGATGGTTCAGATGAAATCGCCACTACAATACTATTCTTATCTTTTAAGTTATCTACATCAGCCGTCTTTTGATGACTTGAACATCCAACACTCATTAATACAAATAAACTCATTATTATTGCATAACATACAATTTTATTTCTTCTCCTCATAATCCACTCCGTTTATCTTTATATTTTGTTTATTCAGATATTACTGTTATAGAATTATAGCATAGTACAATATCTGCACAAGCCCATGAGGGGGATACAGTTTATGAAATTTTTCTACTAAAACCCTTTATCTTTATAAAAACACTTGTTTTTTATATAATATTGTAAATAATTGGTTTTACTTTTTATTTCGATAGGACTATAATAAATAAAAAAATCTCGAGGATTGCTATGGAATCAAAAGACCTACAACTACACATATCTCATCATTCCCATGAACCAGAACATGTACATCACCATAAACATACACATGAAAATGAACACAATCCGCATCACCCGCATAAGCATGTTCATAATGCTCAGGAAAAAAAAGTCGTTATCAATCGTTTGTCTCGTGCCATAGGACACCTTCAATCCGTTAAACGTATGGTTGAGGCCGATGAAGATTGCAGCAATGTACTCATTCAGCTTGCTGCTGTTCGTTCAGCTATTAATAATACAGGAAAGCTGATTCTTAAAAATCATATTAATGAATGTATTGTTGAAGCCGTTGAACATAACGATCAAGAAGCCATTGAACTGTTAAATGAGGCTATTGATAAATTTATGAAGTAAAAAATAAAGAGTATTGCGAGATAGGTCCGCTAAGCACTTGGTGACTGCCATTCTACACTCTACGCAATCTGTGATGCGCTAAGTTCGATAACAAAAGAAACGGTGTGAACTCACTGCGCTGCGCTTCGTTCAAACACACACCTAAAACCTCTTTTGTTATCTTCACTAAGAGCATCATCAGATTGCTCCGAAGGTAGCCTGACAGTCACCAAGTACCTAGCTCTATTTCACAATACTCAATCGGAAAGATAAAAGGAAAAGTTAATTAGTTACTTTTAAAATATACAAAAAAGCTGTTATGGAACCGCTTTGAAGTGCCCTAATAAGTAGATTTAAGAATATCACTTATTAGGGCATTTTACTTAGCTAGTTTCATAACAGCTTTTTGATATTTATTATTGATGGGTTAGTCTATAATGCTATTTTTCTTGCTTTTTAGTATGGGGTTTTGATAGCGGCCGCGGGTTAGGGTACCTTTGCCGTGTTGGATGGCTGATTTGGGACAGCGGTTGATGCAGGCTAGGCAGTTATCACAGGTTCCTTGCCAGTTTGGTTTTCCATCTTGCATTTTGATGGCGCTGCTTGGGCATATTTTTTGACAAAGTCCACAAGATATACATGCATCTGTGGCATAAAAAGCTCCTGTTCCTTTTCCGAAGGTATTAAATAATGAACCTATTATATTCGTTCTAAAAACTCCCATAGAACACGGAATATGGGTATGATCTTCTTGCCTATTTGTAATCTTTTCATTAATCCTTATGAGCAGTTCTTCTGCTTTTTCAAAATCTTGCTTTACGATTTCTGGTGAGTCTACATCAATGGCTACGATATAATTATTAGGCAATACCATTTCCCAGCTGGAGGATAAGGTCATTTCCTTCTTGTCTAAAGCCTTTTTTATAACTTTCGTTGTATTTCCTGCATTTTCAGCACATACCGCAATGGTGTATATGTATTGCTTATGATAATTTTCAAGCCTCATTTCTTTGATAAACTTTAAAATACGTTCTGGTGGACGCCATGCATGAACAGGATAAACAAATCCTACTGTCTCATTATCCTCTAAATGATACAATAAGTTTCCCTCATTTTTCATTTCTTCTGCAATATTAATAACCTTATCATTTTGTACTGCTGCAATTTTTGTTGCTGCCCAAAGGCTATTACCTGTAGCTGAATAATAGAATATCACTCTAAACCATCCTTTCTGACTGCTGCTTTTACTCATCCTTTTATCTTTATTACACCCTAAGTGATTTAATTCATACCTACTCCCCAAATAAATAACTCTTATCTAGCCTTTAAATTCTCACCAATAAACTTATCTATTTTATGGCTTAACATCCCCTTAACGCAAAAATCCTAAAACATCTTCATGCTTATTCTTTAGGATTAGCTATTTCTATTATGTATCTTATTACTTTCCAATACTATAAGTAATTGTCTTATCTTGCTTTTCTACGGCATCATAATATTTAAATACTAATGCCTTATCAGTCTCCCATACTAACTTAATATTATCTTGTGCTGTTAGTTTCATATCATCCATATACACATAGTATTTAGCTTCTTTTTCTTCTTCTGTGGATTCTGGTATAAAATCTAATATGCGTGTTACTTTTCCACTTACTAAATCAATCACATGAATTGTATTTTCATATCTTCCTACAATATAATTCTCACCATAGCTAATTGGCGCAAAACCTTCCCCACCTAATTTTTCTTTTAGATTATAGCTTTTAATAAGCATCCCTGTTAGATCATCATAGATTTTAAACTCAGTACCTGTACTGATAGCCACTTGATTTTCTTTAAGAAGTATTCCTGCTTTAGGTAATACACTTGGTTCCTCTATAAACCTGTCAATAACCTTGCCATCTTTAATATAAAAGATAGTCGCAGCTGTATTGGTAAGTGCCCCCTGAATAAGATAGTCTGCTGAAACGATTTCACTCCCAACTTTCGTTCTCATTAAACTTACGCCTTCCCAATCCACGCATAATCCCTCATAAGTTTCTACATCCCCAACTGCCTTCTTTCCATTTTGTGTTCTTACCATCAGCTTTTTAGCCTTTTTATCTACTGTATACTTACCTTCTAAGTTTACTTTACTCTCCTTATCATTCCACTGAACGCCTAGTTCCATAGCTTCACCTACAAATCGGAGAGGGACATAGGTAACGCCATGAATACTTTGAGGGGCTGTTTCTATAGTAATTGCTTCTCCATTTACTACAGCGCTTTTACTGCCTAACTGTAATATTACTTTATAACTGCCATCCACAATTTCTATTTTCCCCGTAGCCTTTTCCCAATTCACCTCATATCCTAACTGCTGAGAAATGTCACGCAGCGGCAGCATTATTCTTTGCTCTACCATCTTTGGCTCATTACTTAATTCCAATGCCATATTGTTATAAGTAACCTCCACTGTCCTTGCAGCCATAACCTCATTCCACTGCAATGCATTTAACAACAGTCCCCCTGCTATAAAACCTCCAAAAAACTTTATTATTCTGCTCTTATTAATACTTCCCATAATACTATTTCTTCTCCTGTTCTATATAATCTACTTTATAATATTATTTTTTAATTTTCTTAGCTAAGATAAAGTAATGCTTACTATTTTGCTTTTGTCCATTAAAGTAACAGTCATCCGTATGACGTATCCTTTCTATCTCAAAGTTATGAAATAGTTCTAGAATATCGTCTAAGTCCACATAAAAATGAGGAACACCCTTTTCTGATCCCTCTTCTGTTTTAACAACAGTATTTTCATCTAACTTAGGATAGCCTGCCCCTTTAAAAGACCAAGTCTCCTTAGAGCATAGCATTAAATAAACTTCTCCGCCAGGCTTTAATACTCTATTTATTTCCTCTAAAATCTTGCGCATGCCCTTTGTATCTGTATGGGATACCACATGATAAAAATATAAAGCCATACAAAATCCTATAATACTCATACTACTTAAACTACTATAAAAACGAGATGTCCTAATATGTATACCAGCCACTATAAGCCACTGTATAACTTCTATTATCATAATAATATCTAACTGAATACCCATAAAAGGCCCTATATTAGTTAGTTGGAGCCCAAATGGATAATTTACACTTGCCATTCTATCGCTCTAAAGATTGATACGCTCTAAAAAAAGTCTCCTGCATTAACTCCTCTGCTAAATGTTCATTATGGCATCTAGCTAACAAAAATCCTCTAAATTTTAAACATAAAAATAACCTTTGAGGCTTACTTCCTCAAAGGTTATTTTTATCTGCATATTAATTTTCCACTTTAACGCCATTATAATATACTTCATATCCATTATCTACAAAGTTGCTATAGCTAGACCAGTCAGCTTGTGCAAAACGCATGCCTAAATTTAAGCTGCCTGTCCCTGTTGTAAGCTGCTCGCTTGTATCAAATGTAATTTCAAGGTAATCATCATAAAATGTTCCTTTTACGTCTGATGTTAAACTCGTATAATATGGTGCTACATTTAATTGTAAACCTGCATTATCGCACCAGAAGTTTTGATCTTTATTGCCATCTTTACTATAGTAGTAACGAATAGCTAATTTAGATAATTCCACTGGGTTACTTCCTGTTGAAGTAATTGTACATGTTTGATTAATAGAATTTCCTACAGTCGTTGTAATTTCAACTGAAGGCATCACTTCGGTTGAGTCTACTGGGGGATCTACTGGATCTACCGGCGGATTCACAGGTGGGTCCACTGGATCTACTGGTGGATTTACTGGTGGGTCTACTGGATCTGTAGGGTCTACTGGTGTGGTACTGCCTTTGATACTTGTCATAATAGCTTCAACAATAGGTTGATTAACAATTTGATATGTTCTTCTATCAATTAAGCATGAGCCGCCTGGGCCTTGTGCACCGATATCCCAATAAACTGGGATGGCACCATATTTCTTACATGTCATAGAAACCATCTTCGCAAAGTATGCACGATATGTATTATTGTCCACATCCTTATCTGACTTATCTGTTGCACAGTATTCTCCAATAACCACTGGATATCCTTTCTTGACAAAAGCTTCATTCATCATTTCAAGTTGTGAATCCAGATAATCTTCTTGACCCCAAGATGATTTTTTAGATTCATCTGTAGCAATAGAACCCCATTGCGTAATCCAGCTAGAATTATCTAAGGTAAATTCATAAGGTGAATAGTAATGGGCAGATATCATGATTCTCTGCTCATCACTTGGAATATCATCTGAACGATAGCTATCTGTTGGTAATTCAAAACCATAATTTCCAGCTGTTTGATCAATGTTTGTATTCCATCCTGGAACAAGTAGCCATCTCTCTGCATTATTGCCACCTGATTGTCTAATTGTATCTACAAATACTTGATTATAAGCATTTAAGTTTTTATACAAAGAAGTATCTGGATTTGAATAGTTCCCATCAAAGACTTCATTCATTGATTCAAATATTAAATGTTCATCATAATCTTTGAACATCTCAGCATATTGCTGCCATACCTTTTGGTATTTGTCTTTAACTTTTTCTTGATCTTGGTCTGTTACTAAGAGCCATGCCCCATCAATGGTATGATAGCCATCTCCATGAACACCATCTAAAATAACGTATAATCCTGCATTATAAGCATAATCTACAACTTCTTTCACTCTATTAAGCCATGCGGAGTCAATCTTATATTCTGGTGCACTATCTATGGCACTTAATAAAGTAACTGGAATACGAACCGTATCAAAACCAGCCGCTTTTACTGCCTCAAAAAGTTCTGGTGTCACTTTAGGATTTCCCCACATTTCTTCATTGGGCCCATATTGACTAAAGGCTTCCATAGTATTTCCTAAGTTCCACCCTGCTCCCATTTCTTTGATAATCTCATCTTGATTTAACTGATCAAATTCATTTGCTACTTTAGCCTCTGCCGCATTTACTGGAAATCCTGTAAGTGTGAGCATAAGTGTTGAAAGCATTAATGCTTGAACCTTGTACCTACTTGATTTAATCTTTGACATCTCTCTAATCTCCTCTCTCATCATTTTTCCTTAAGCTTAAAATACTTTTATCTTTCACCACCTTCCACCCTTATAGTACAAATCCGTTACATGTGATGCCCTATTTTTATGTCTTGTGGTCATCTTTGTTGCTTTTTAACTCTTGCTGTATGATACTAATTATAAATAATAAACTTACTAATTTCCTTGACTATCAAGACGGAAATTAGCATAAAAAAGACATAGGAGAGGGTGCTATGTTTCAAATGGAATTAAATTATTTTACTGTTGATACGTCATTTCCATTTTTTATTCAGTATGGTTTCCACGAAGAAGATTTATATCTACATAGTCATAAGAATTTCTCAGAACTTGTCATTGTCTTAAATGGCAGTGCTACACATATCGTTAACAATGAAGAATTTTATATTTCAAAAGGTGATGTTTTTATTATTGGCGCTGACACCGCTCACGGCTATCGTGATGCCCATGATTTTCATATTTGTAACCTCATGTTTCAGCCAGACTTTTTCTTTTCAAATGATTGTGATATAAAAAAAGCCCCTGGATTTCAAGGACTTTTTGTTATCGAACCCATTCTATCTCAAAAAACAAGCTTTCAAAATAGGCTTAAATTAGATATTTACAATTATGAAATGATACAAAAAACAATTAATATGATGATTAAAGAATATACAAGTCAACCTATTGGCTTCAAGACGCTTTTAACAGGTTCCTTTTATTCACTTGCCGTGCTTCTTTCACGCTTATATTCTAAGTCAGAAAAACACATAGATAACGAAATCATTGGCATGGCAAAATCAATCGCCTACATAGAAGCACATTACATGGAAGACTTAACCCTAAATGAGCTAGCTAAAATTGCCAGCTTTTCTCCCAGACATTTTTCTAGAAGATTTTATGAAATAAAGCAAACTACACCTATTCAATATATCCAGACACTCAGGCTAGAAAAAGCTTCTTATTATCTAAGAAATACCCAACTTCCTATTTCAGAAGTTGCCGCGCAATGTGGCTTTTCCGATAGCAATTATTTTTCTAGGAGTTTCAAAAAGCACTATGCCATAACCCCTATTCAATTTCATAAAAAAACTTATTCAAAAACTTAAACAACTGACTTCTTTACTAAAATCATTTTAAATTCATGAACATAATATATAAATCGGTAAGTTCGCCGCTTTTTAATTTAAATGCTTCTGGAACGACACCTATAATATTAAATCCAAGTTTTCTATATAACTTGATAGCAAACTTATTAGTAGCTACAACTGCATTAAACTGAAAACCTTTAAATCCATAGGCCTTTGCCTTACTAATAGAATCTTTAACAAGTATCCTACCTAGTCCACATCCTCTAAATTTCTTGTCCACAGCATATGTAGCATTGGCAATATGTGCCCCTCGCCCAATCTGATTAGGGTGTAATATATAAAATCCGCCCACGATTCCTTGCTCATTCACAACACAGCACACCCTAGTCTGCTTTTGGCACATATCCTTCATTTCATCATAGCTCAGCGCTTCTTCTCCCATATAATAATCACCGCTCTCTACAACTTCATTCCATATGCTACAAAAAACCTCTACATCCTCTACTTGCCACTCTCTAATTTGCCACATACTCTTCTACCTCTGATTCCTTTGTTTTTTAATAAACCTTTATTTTAAAACCCCATAGCATTTTTTACAATAAGCATCTGCTCCGTAGATGTTAACTTTTCTAAAAGTTTAAATGCTACGCCCGATGCTGTTTCTGGACAATATGAAGTAATAATATTATCATCCACTACAATAGGCTCATTTACTACATCCACACCAAATTCTCTGAGCTCTGCTTGTTTATATCCATCACTTAAATGATAAGTTGTAGCCTTTCTATTCTCAAGAACACCGCTTTTCCCAACTGGAAGTGCGCCAACACATATCGTTGCGATTATCTTATTTAGTCTATCAAATTCACGTATAAGCTCTAGAAACTTTTCATCATAAGCCTCCTCATAAAATCCAAACTCCTCAAAGCCACCGGGAATTGCTAATGCTTGATACTCATCCACATTAATTTCCTCTATCGTTTTATCTACAATAACTGGAATGCCAAATGTACTGATGACTTCTTTTGTAAAACCACAAGTTACCACTTCAATATCATACCCATAGTCATTTCTTCCCCACCCCATCACATCTACAAAAGGGGCAAATTCCATCGTTTCAAATCCCTTTGCTAAAAACAATAATATTTTCATAGTATTTTCTCCTATATCTCTAGTATGTTTTATAGTTTGCTGCTATTTTTCTTTATGCTATCGTATTAGATATACTTACCCATTCTCCAATAGTCCCTAATTCACTTAATTGTTCAATTGCTTCTTGTTTAATGACATACCATTTATTATGCGTCACATCTCTCAAGCTATATTCTCCAGTTGCCATTTCAAAAGTATTTCCTATATAAATCTCATATTATTCTATAATTTCTCCATTTCTTCCTGTAAAATAAATGCCCTCACTTAAATAATAACTGTCTTCCGCATCTATATTGCATAGCCCTCCAAAATCAGAAGGTGCTTCTACTTCTTGCTTCATGACCTCTTTAAGAATTTCATAGCATCTGCTAATGCCTAAATCACATTTATTTTCTAAAATTTCACTTCCCAGTGTCATCCAATATTCCTTTTGCATACTGTACAACACATATTCCTTACCCTTTGCCTTTGGATAATCCAAATTTACCTACATGTATATTTCAGGTTTTAGTTGGTTTCTCTATATATCCAGCTAAATATTATTATAAACTAAATAATAAAAATATTCATTACATATGTGACTCATTTTCTCATACACAGCTCTCCCTAATCCCGTTGAAGAGCCCGTCATTAATACAACCTCACGTTGTTTCAATTTTATACATCTCCTTTGTTTTCTTCTTATGCTTTTATTCAAAGGAGTTATACTTGTAATTATCGCATGACAATTGCAAACAAAAAATAGGAGCATTGCTTTTGCTGCAATGCTCCTATTTTTGCCTTACAAATAAATTTGTAGTGCCCCTGCCAAGGATAATCATTATATCACATTTACAAATAATGTTGAAGCCGTTCCTCAAAAATATACTTTTTTACTTGATACGGCTTATACTCACTCTTCTAATAACAGCTACAAATGTATCATTTTTATTCCCATTTAAAGCACTTAATTGCAACTATTGAACAAATAGCAGTTATTATTAACATAATAACTATTGGTATTATTATATTCTCAACAGATTGTCCTAAAATTGCTGATTTTAGTATTTTTATTCCTTGTGTAAGTGGAAATACATCTACTATGTTTTTCATTATATTTGGCATAACCTCATATGGTATTGTTGCCCCTGAAAATATAAGCATAGGAAAATATAACACACTTGCTATAACTCCTGCAATTTTTGAATCTTTTGATATACCACCAACCATAATTCCAATACTAAACATTGAAATCATAACAAGTAGCCATCCCAAAATGAAGTTTAAAATACTTCCTTGCATATTAAATTTAAAGAAAAGTTTCGCTACTAAAAATAATGAAATCATCGATACTAAAGAGTATAGAGCATAAATAGTAACTTGTACTAATAATATAACTATTGGATCAACAGGTGTTACTTTAAATCGCTTTAAAATATGCTTACTTCTATAATCTGAAACGACTAAAGGTAAGCCCATAACTCCTCCAGCACAAATTGCAATAGATGTTATTGCTCCAAATGATTGCTCTAAAAATGTATAATTTGCCCCTTCGAAAGCAGGCTTATTTCCATAAATAACTCCTATTGCTACAAGTACAACTATAGGCATACATATAGCAAATATGACCATGTCCATTCCTCTTAATGACAGCTTCAACTCCGTTTTTAACATTGTATTAAATGAGTTCATATTACATTACCTCCTTATCAGTGTACCAAAGATATGCATCTTCTAATTTTTCATAAGGGCTTGCTTCAATAGCCTCTTTAACTGTTCCCTGAAATACTACCTTTCCTTTTTTTAGAATACAAATAATATCACATAATACTTCTACCTCATCCATAAAATGTGAAGTCAACATAATTGTTAAACCTTTTTCCTTTAGGTCTTTTAATATTTGCCATACATCTCTTCTTGCTCTTGCATCAAGTCCAGTTGTAAGCTCATCTAAAAATACTACTTCCGGATTAGGAATAAGTGCAAGTATAATAAACAGTCTTTGCTTTTGTCCTCCTGACAGCTCCTTTACTAAAGTTTTACTTTTTTCTTTAATTCCGAACCTTTGTAATAACTCCTTATAATTAGCTGGATTTTTATAAAGTGATGCTGTCACTTCACAAAGCTCTTCAACTTTTATATTTTCTTGATAATTAGCTTCTTGAAACTGAACTCCAACTCTTTCAAATAACTCCTTACGATTAGATATTGGATTTAATCCTAGTATTGAAACTTCCCCTTTATCTATCTTTTTAGTTCCAAGTATACATTCAATACTTGTACTCTTCCCTGCTCCATTAGCCCCAAGTAACCCAAATACAGTTCCTTTTTCTACTGCAAAGCTTAAGTTATCTACCGCTACACAACTTTCATAGCTTTTTGATAATTTTTCTACCTTAATTACATAATCCATTTTTATATCCTCCTTTTGTTTGATGTAATAGGCGTTTGCGAAACGCCGTAACCCGTATAAATACGGGATATTTTTTTGT
>NZ_CEVXFV010000019.1:0-74488 GCF_982396655.1 Cellulosilyticum sp.
TTTTTATTATTTTTGTTACTGGAAAGATTTAGTTTTAAGTTTACGCTTATGATAGGTATATCAGAAAAAGAGAAAAGAATCAAAAAGCAACTTATAGTATGATAAGTAGACTATAAGTTGCTTAACGTGGCGGAGCCACTTTTTTTATTTAGGAAAGATAATATTTTAAAGAATGAATTATATATACAATACTATTTAGTTACTAACTAAAATTTCCATTCATTTATAGTATTAAAATATGCTGTGTAACTTCAAAAAAGTAATTTTTATATTTACCCAGTAAAGATGAATAAACTAATAGCATGCTTAGTTTAATAGTATGTTTCTGAAGTGAGTTCCAGTTGATAAGAACTATAAATTTTTCAAATAAGGTATGTTCTATAAGAATGTTGAGTTTTCAGCATGGTGATGGAAGTGATGTGGTTCACATTTAGGATATGTAAAATCAAAACCTATATAATTGTTAAAGATATTTTCCATACAACCCTTTAAATCTATTTTGAAATCTAGTATCATAACCACGTAATACCAGGTTTACTAGGGTGTTAAGATTTGAAGAAGGTACCTGTGCAAAAGATAACTTCTCCATTTCTTCATCTTGAGGATAGACTTGTCCTAGGATTGGATCAATAATATATTTACAAGCAATCACTATTTTTGCCTCATTAAAGATCCATTGTAATTGTTTGCTATTGAAATTCATCTTTTGATTCACTTCATTCAGCTGTTTTGTCTGTGATTCGTGCTGAGATGTCAAAGATTCGGCTAACTACAGATGCGAATAGCTCTGTATCAATGTACTCTGATATTTCAACTGCAGAATTTCCTATATGTACAATCATAAAAGGAATACAACTCTTTTTAGATACATGACGAAAAACTTTAAAAAATTATATTTAGAAGTCTTAATAAAGATTAAAATAAGACGATGTATAAATAGGGAGAATATAACAGTTGATACAAATATTGATACATTAACAGCAATAGGGTATTTGAATAAAGCAAATAATAATTTATCTAAGGCATTAGAATGATTATCATCAGGATATAAATTAATTCCACGGGAGACAACCTAGTAGGATTGATAATCGCAATAAATGGGATATATAGTCACAGGGTTGAATCAGGGAGAAAAAATACATTTGATGATAATTCACTTCAGATTGGCGTTAAGGGATAAGTAAATAAGGAGGATAAAGCTTTATATTCTTAAAATTAAACAAAAAAAATATATATACTAGCTGTGAGGACATAATAATGAAGAAAAAAATTTTTGTTACGAGGACATCTATGCCGACATATGAGGAATATATTGAAAAAATACGGCCTCTTTGGGATTCACATCTTATTACTAATATGGGGGTATATCATAGGGAGTTAGAGGAAGAGTTACGAGAGTACTTACAAGTTCCATTGTTGTCTTTAATGGTAAATGGTCATATGGCACTGGAAATGGCAATTCAGTCATTTGATTTTCCGGAAGGATCAGAAGTTATAACTACGCCATTTACTTTTATTTCAACGACGCATGCAATAGTTAGAAATCATCTTTGTCCAGTATTTTGTGATATTAAAGAAACTGATGGGACTATAGATGAATCGCAGATTGAAAATTTAATTACGGAAAAAACAGTAGCTATTCTGCCTGTACATGTTTATGGAAATGTCTGCAATATAGAGGCTATAGAGCATATTGCATGGAAATATGGGCTTAAAGTGATTTATGATGCAGCTCATGCATTTGGAGTAAAATATAAAAGTAAAGGAATTGGTGCTTATGGAGATGCTTCTATCTTTAGTTTTCATGCAACAAAAGTATTTAATACTATAGAAGGTGGAGCAGTTACATTTTCAAAACCTGAAATATATGAAAAATTATATAATTTAAAAAACTTTGGGATTCGTGGCGAAGAAATAGTAAGTGATATTGGTGCTAATGCTAAAATGAATGAATTTTGTGCAGCAATGGGCTTATGTAATCTTAAGTATATTAATAAAAGCTTATCCGAAAGAAAGAAGAAATATGAATATTATAAGAATGCATTAATGGATATCAAAGGTATAACTTTTTTTGAGGAAAATGATGATGTTTGTAGAAATTATTCTTATTTTCCTATTCGTATTACTGAAGAATATCATATAAATAGAGATCAATTATATGATTTATTAAAGGAAAATGATGTTTATTCAAGAAAATATTTCTATCCTTTAACAGCTGATCAAGTATGTTTCAAAAATAAGTACAAATATAATGAACTTAGTAGAGCACGAAAGATTGCATCTCAGATTTTAACTTTACCATTTTATGAGGAAATTCAACTATCAGAAATGGATAAAATTATATCTATAATAAGTAGATAAAGATAAGTTATGAAGTTTTTTTCATAATAAGATATGAATTAAAGAGAAAGGTTTTACTTAATGAATACAATAGGTTGATTTAATATAATTAAGTATATTTTTAAAATTGAAATAAAAAGAGGGTATTTTTATGAATAAAGTTCGATTAGCAAGTACATCACTAATGATTACTGAGTTTTGTACATTAAAATGCAAGCT
This sequence comes from Cellulosilyticum sp., assembly GCF_982396655.1. Lineage (NCBI taxonomy): Bacteria > Bacillati > Bacillota > Clostridia > Lachnospirales > Cellulosilyticaceae > Cellulosilyticum > Cellulosilyticum sp. Next base: position 2,560 of record NZ_CEVXFV010000019.1, read on the forward strand.
ATGTTTAGCATATGTACCATATTATGATAAACCAAAGATGTTATCTTTTGAAGAAGCTCAAAGTGTGTTAGAAAATTATTTTCAGATTATAGATACAGTTGACAAATTTTCAATCACAGGAGGAGAACCGTTAATCAATCCATATATTAATGATATTATCCAGTTAATATTTAAATATGAGGATCAAATTAGTAAAGAGATAATACTGATAACAAATGGTACGATTGAATTATCAGAAAAACTGCTATCAGTATTATCACAAAGTAAAAAAATAAAAATAGTAGTTAATAATTATGGAGACCTTTCAAAATATGCAAAAACAAATTATATGAAATTGAAGGAACATAATATAAATGCCATTTTATATACTGAGGAAAATCGAGTTGAATGGATAGATTGTAGAGATCATAATTTAAAACATGCTACTAAAATAGAACGTGAGAAACAGGCTAGTAGTTGTTACTTTTTTACAGGAAAGAAGTATATTATCAATAGAGGGCAATTACATACATGTACGCGATCTTTTTACAGGATATATAAAGAATTGATTCCGTTTACAGATGCAGATTATATAGATTTGTTAGATGAAGGGATAAGTACTGAAGAAAAAAGAAAGCATTTAGGTAATTTATTAAGGTGCAAAAGTACGACAGCATGTGCATACTGCGATGGAAGAACGGAAATGACGCAATTGTATCCAGCAGCTGAACAAATTAAATAAATAATATTAAAATAATGTAAGGAGATATTGTGTGAATAAGAAAACAGTCTATATTTATTTGCAGTCTTATGAAAGTGGATTTAAATATTTAAAAAGAGCTTTAGATAGTATAAAAGAACAGACATATGAAAATTTTGTATGTTTAATATACGATAATTGTTCGGGAAGTGATACAAGAGATTTTCTTAAGGAATATGTTAAAGAAGATCATAGATTTCGCTTGACTTTCTTTGATGAAATTAGTGAGCAACCTATTGGATGGAGGTATGGAATTCCTGAAATATTAGCGTTATGTAATGGAAAAGAGGGATACTATTGTAGAGTTGATGCAGATGATACACTAGAACCTAATTGCCTTGAGACTATGATTAATCATATTGAGCAGGACAATCTAGATATGGTGTGTGGTAGTAGTAGATTTTTAGATGCAGAGAATGATACTGAATTAAGTGTACGTTCAATAGAAAAAAATATTATTCTTGAGGGAGAGTTATTTGGAGACTTATTTAAAGAATATTATCAAATTATGAGAACTCATTGGGGAAAGCTGATTAAGTTGTCTGTACTAAATGAGATGAATTTATCAAACCTTACAGTTGTTCCTTATGGGGCAGATACTTTATTTGTTAGGGAAGCATTATTAAGATGTAAACGAGTAGGGATTATTAAAGATGTAATATATAATTACTATTTATATAATGAAAATCGTAATTATAATTCTGATAGAAAGAGGATTATTGCTCCTCAGATATTGTTTGATAGAGATTCTAGTTATTTGATGCAAAAGTGTGGGGAAGTTTCAAAAGCTAATACGAATCTTTTATTGCACGTATATTATTGTGAATCTAAAGATGTAATAAATCTCATTATTTCTGGAGCATTTGGTGATGTAAATAAGATTCTTTTAATGTATGATGTAATTAGCTGTAATGCAACACGTTCATTATGTAGGATAGGGTATAGTAGTAAATATGCTGAAGTTGGTGAATGGTTAATAAATCAAGATGTTTTTGAAAATGAGGAAGTTACAAGGAAGGCAGCAGAAATGTTCGCTATCATTCATTATATTCCTAAGAAATTGGCAATGTATGATGGAATAAGATTATATCAATTATTGGTTGATATCTATAAGTTTTGGGATTGCCCTATGCTGAAAGTAGCAATTGAGAATTATATACTGCAAATAGTAAGACAAGAAGCATTATTACAGAGCAGTACTCTTTTTTTCGCTACTCAATATAAGCAGTTGATTAGTGCTGTTTTAAATAAGCAACTTAATGAAGGCGTGGCCTTAGTTAAGGAGTATTTAGAAAATGAACAAGGATATGTAAATAAGAGTAGAAATATTCTTATAGAGCTTGGATTAAATATTGCAGCACTTAAAGAAGATGAGAGAAACTTCATTTATATGAAAAAGAAACAAATTGAACTATTTCTAAAGATAGATAGAGAATTTGCGGAGAAAGAATTATATGACTATCTGGAAATATTACCTGGGGATAAAGAATTATTAAGTATGAAAGCAGTGTTAGAAGATGAAAAGTGATGCTGAAAATATATAGAATTTTAGGAAGAAGAGTATAAAAACAATTATCATTATAATTATTAAGTTAAAGGAGTTTTTATGAGAATTGCCATTATGCAACCATACTTATTCCCTTATATTGGATACTATTCATTGATAAAGAACTCAGACCATTTTGTTTTCTTTGATACACCACAATATATTCGAAAAGGATGGATTAATCGAAATCGTATACTTAGTTGTTCCAATGAGCCTATTTTTTTTACAGTACCTATAAAAAAATGTAGTAGGAATACTGCAATAAACGCTGTATATATTAATGATTCTATGTCATGGAAAGAAAAAATCTATGGTCAATTAAGTATATATAAAAATAAAGCGCCATACTATGATGATACACTAGAACTGATAAAAACAGTTCTAGAATCAGAAGAAAAATCCATGTCAGAGTTAGCCATTAATAGTATAAAAATTACATCAGAATATTTAGGGATTGATAAGAAGTTTGATGTCTTTTCTGAAATGGGAATGAATGATATCCAAGTAGATGCACCAGATGAATGGGCATTGTATATTACGAAACGGATGGGGTATGATACATACATTAATCCACCAGGTGGAAAAGAATTTTTTGATTCAATGAAATATGAGCAAGAGAAGATTAATCTATTTTTTTTAGAACAAGAAATTATTCCTTATAAGCAGATTTATGGAGATTTTATACCTGGATTATCAATTATAGATGTTTTAATGTTCTGCAATATTGATGAAATTAACGATATGATGAATTATTTTAAGATGATTTAAAGTAGCTATAGAAATAACATATATGAGAGAAGGAGAAATATTATTTTGAAAGTAAATGTAAAGAGAACAGCATTGAATGTTGCGGGCGCTTGTAATCTGAATTGTAAGAACTGCTTAGCATTCATTCCGTACTATAAAGAAAAATGGGTTATGAGTTATAACGAAGCAAGTAAAATACTAAAAAGATATTTTGAGGTAGTAGATACAGTTAATAGGTTTACAATAACAGGAGGAGAACCACTGTTAAATCCGGAAATAGCAAGAATATTAAATGAGATGAATAAGTATAAAAATCAAGTAAATGCAAGTATAGATTTTGTAACTAATGCATCATTAAATATACCTGAAGAGGTGCTAGATTTCTTTGAGAATAATAAAGAACATACACGAATTATTCTCAGCAATTATGGACCTGATTTATCTGTAAAAATAGATGACATAGAAAGAGAATTAATAAGAAGAGGTATCACATATAGAATCAGCAAATTTACTGGAAGTGGCTTGTATTATGACGGATGGATTGATTTCTCTGATCACACATTAAAACATAAAACACTCGAGAAAAGAGATGAGAATGGAGCAAAATGTTTACATGGATCAGGAAAGTACTTTGTAATCAATGATGGATGTATACATAGATGCTCCAGATCTTATTGGAGAATCAGAAATAAACATATTCCAGCTATTGAGGGGGAATATGTTCCTCTTATGGATGATTCTGTATCCCTTGAGAAGAAAAAGGAACTATTAGTTGGAATGCTAAATCAAGTAAGTGTGACATCATGTGCGTATTGCGTTGGGTTTAGAAATGATGTACCTAGAGTGGAACCAGCAATACAACTTAAAAGGTAAGGAGGATTTTTAGTATGAATAAAAAGATATTAGTTACTGGTCTTTGTACATTGCATTGGGGAAGATTGCAATATGGAAATGTGGGTAATTATTATATTGTAGAACCATTATTTCGCTTATTACATTCATTTTTCCCAGATTATGAGATAGTGACTACTTTTCAAATGGACGATGAATTTATAAAAAATGAAAAAATTAATGTATTACCAATGGAACTATATTATTCTTGGGATGGGAATGATGTGACAAAAGCATTGAATGATCTTCAGAATACTTATGATATCTTAAAATTAGGTGAAAATGGAAAGACAATTGAAGCAAATCCTTATGTGAAAATTGTAAGTGAATGTGAATATGTCATAAATGTTTCAGGAGATATGTGGGGAGATAATGCGGAGCATGTAGGTAAAGATCGACTTTATGTTGATTGTTTAAAGATGCAAGTAGCACAGCTTCTGGGTAAAAAGACTATTTTATATGCAGTTACTCCAGGTCCTTTTCAGAACGTAAAAGGCGCTGATTTAGCTAAAGAAGTATTTGAAAAGTTTAGTTTAGTTGTGATTCGAGAAAAAGTGTCCTTAGAAAATTTAAAAAGATGGGGATTAAAAACAGACCATGTTATTTATGCCCCTTGCCCATCTTTTTTATTTGAGGCAGATTGTTCGTATGAGTCGAAGTGGACTAAGATGATAGATCAAGTTAAAAGTAATGATCGGACAGTTGTGGGGATGACCTTTGGCGGATTTAATATGCCAGAGGGACCATATGATATGTGGCCACGTTCTGAAAGTCAATATGAGAATTTTAGAGAAATTGTAGAACATGTTATTAAGGATTTAAATGGAGACATCATATTATTTTCTCATACAAATGGATTTGATCTTCCACCTAACTTTAAGTTAAAGAATGGAAGAGACTTCGATATATTAAATGATTTTTACCACATATTAATAAAAAGTAGACCTGAATTAAAGAAACACATCATATTAGTTAATGAACCTTTAGTGCCTAAGAGACTTAAAGCAGTGATTGGTAAGTTTGATATGCTTATAACTGGAAGAGTACACGCATCTGTAGCAGCTATAAGTCAGTATGTACCTACTGTATTTGTTGAATATGATCAGCGCATAATATATAGTGATAAAATGTTTGGTTTCTCTCAACAAGTGGGATTAGAAGAATATGTTTGTGCTCCAGGAAATTTAAATGAGTTTAGAAATAAAGTTGATCGTTGTTTTGAGGAGAGAGAAATGATACATAGAGACTTATGTGTTATAATACCAGAATTACAAACGGCAGTTAAGAAAGTATATGAGGTTATTCAAAATGTTTGAGGTTTCTTTTAAATGGTGTAGTGGGGAATTATATAAAAACAAAATAGAAAAGTTTTTATATGAGATAGATGAGCACATGATTCCTAGTTTATCTTCCCGTGTAAGTATTTTAAAGTATGCTGATAAAATTGCTAAATGTGCTGATACTGTGTTTGGATACTCTGATAATTTAGGTGAAGAGGTAGCAGCCTGTTCAGTATACTGTAATAATGAGATAGCTTTTATTACTTCGTTTGCGGTAAAAAGAGAATATACAAACAAGCATATTGGATCAATACTCATGAATGAAGTGGTTAGACGTTGTAAAGAGAGAAAATGTGTGGAAATACAATTAGAAGTGTATGATGAGAATAGATATGCAAGGATGTTCTATATGAATAGAGGATTCATCGAAATTAAGTCGTTGGAGAGAAGCAAGATATTACAGTTGGTACTTTAAAGATATACAATTAGAGATTTAGTGGATGTGAACTGACACAAGACATATACAAAAAATAGTTTGGAGTGTTTTTAGTTTTATTTCAAAAATAAGCCAAGAAAGTCACTTAAGACTAAAGCTTATAATTGAGATAGACTATAGAGGAGTCTCATTAATTATAGTGAATGCTAAATAAGGGTAAGAGAATTCTCCAGATGTTTAAATTATATTATCTAATTATTTTAAGAAACAAGATAAGATAGTAAAACACTTACAAGACATTGTGCCATCTTACAAAGAATGTGCTAAGGACTTAAAAATATAGTAGATGCTAAATAGAGGCGCTTATAAAATGTTGACAGCGTGTTTTGAATATGATAGAATAATATCTGTTAAAAAGAATACTGTACCGCAGACAGTAGGTGCCGATAAGGCATAACGTATACAACCTACCGAGGTCTTATATAAATGGACGGATGTATAGCCACTTTGCCTGCGGAAAAAGAGCAAAGTGGTATTTTTTTGTTTAATATTAAATATTTGTGCCAGTAAATATTAATATTAAACTTGGTATCAAATCAAGGAGGTGCAACAATGGCAAAAGTAGAACAAAAACAAGTGGTTGTTAACCAAATTAAAGAAAAACTTAACGGAGCTTCTTCAGTTTTATTAGTAGACTATCGTGGTCTTACAGTAGAACAAGATACACAACTTCGTAAAGAACTTCGTGAAGCTGGTGTTGAGTACAAAGTATACAAAAACACTATGGTAAACTTTGCTATTGAAGGAACAGAGTTCGCTGAGATCTCTAAAGATCTTGAAGGACCAACAGCTATCGCTATTTCTTATGAAGATGCAACAGCAGGTCCAAGAATTCTTGCTAAAGTAGCTAAAGCTAACGAAAAATTAGAATTCAAAGCAGGTGTTGTAGAAGGTAACTACTACGATGCTAAAGGTATGATGGCTATCGGTAATATCGCTCCTAGAGAAGAATTACTTGGTCGTTTACTTGGAAGCTTCAAATCACCTATCGCAAGTTTCGCACGCGTTATCAAACAAGTTGCAGAAAAAGAAGCGTAAGATTAGGTATTATCTGCAACACTTTATAAGTGACAACATTTATAGATTAAACAAATTAAAAAACAATATCAGTTATAACATAAGTTATAATTAAAAATTACGGAGGTGCTTACAATGGCAAAATTATCAATCCAAGAAATTATCGATGCAGTTAAAGAATTAACTATCTTAGAATTAAACGAATTAGTAACAGCTTGTGAAGAAGAATTCGGTGTATCAGCAGCAGCAGGAGTTATGGTTGCAGCAGGTCCAGCTGGAGCAGCAGCTGAAGAAAAAACAGACTTCGATGTTGAATTAACAGAAGCTGGTTCAGAAAAAATCAAAGTAATCAAAGTTGTTCGTGAAATCACAGGTCTTGGCTTAAAAGAAGCTAAAGAAGCTGTAGATGGATGTCCAAAAGTTCTTAAAGAAGGCGTTGCTAAAGAAGAAGCTGAAGCAATCAAAGCTAAACTTGAAGAAGTTGGCGCTAAAGTAACATTAAAATAATTCACGTTATCAGTGTTACTCTAAAATAAAAAAGGTAGCTCTTGGAGCTACCTTTTTTATTTCCTATTAATATAGGGGAGTGACCTTGAAACATAAAAATAACGATGCTATGATGAAAACGCATAACATCGCCATATGAATAAAATACGGTTTTTTTATAGTAGAAATCTGTTTTTTGAAAATATGTACGTAAAATAAGAAAAAAGGTTGACTTAACCTTTTTTTTGTGATAGCATTATAAAATGCGTTAATATGCTATCTTGCTACGCATTTTTTTCTTTAGTATAGCATATTGACTAACTATTTACAATACATATTCTAATATTAAGTGTTTTTAGACAAACATTTTAAACTAGAATATGTCACATTTTAAACCTATTTTGAAACAATGCAGTAATATGCATTATTTATAAATTTTGCAAGGGGTGAGGAACACATGCAAAAATCTAAAATGCGCCCAGTAAATATGGGTAAACAAATTCGCATGAGCTACGCTAGAACAAAAGATGATGTTGTAGAAATACCTAATCTTATCGAACTTCAAAGATCTTCTTATGAATGGTTCTTAAAAGATGGTCTTAAGGAAGTATTCGAAGACATTTCTCCAATCACAGACTTTAATGGAAATCTCATTTTAGAATTTGTGGATTTTTATTTAGACAGCAAACCAAAGTACACAATTGAAGAATGTAAGGAAAGAGATGCTACTTATTGTGCACCTCTTAAAGTAAAAGCACGTCTTCATAACAAAGAAACAGGAACAAGCGTTGATAGTGAAGTATTTATGGGTGATTTCCCACTTATGACAGAAAACGCTACATTCGTTATTAATGGTGCAGAACGTGTTATCGTTAGCCAGTTAGTACGTTCTCCTGGTATTTACTATGATATCGCATTCGATAAAACAGGTAAAAAATTATTCTCTGCATCTGTAATCCCTAACCGTGGTGCATGGTTAGAGTATGAAACAGATTCAAATGATATTTTCTATGTACGTGTAGACCGTACTCGTAAAGTACCTATTACAGTATTATTACGTTCATTAGGTCTTGGGACTGACGCAGAAATTATCGAGAAATTTGGTGAAGAGCCAAAAATCCTTGAAGCTATTCAAAAGGATACAAGTAAGACTTATGAAGAAGGTCTTTTAGAAATGTACAAACGTATTCGTCCAGGTGAACCACCAACAGTGGACAGTGCGCAAACACTTCTTAATAATATGTTCTTCGATCCAAAACGTTACGACCTTGCAAAAGTTGGGCGTTACAAATTCAATAAAAAATTAGCACTTCGTAATCGTGTAACAGGTCTTACACTTGCAGATAACGTTATTGATCCATTCACAGGTGAAATCGTTGCTAGCGAAGGTGATAAAATCACAGTTAAACTTGCTAATGATATTCAAAACACTGGTATTGAAGCAATCTTCGTAACAGTACCTGGTCAAGAAAATCCTGTAAAAATTCTTACAAATAGAAGTGTAGATCTTACTCACTTTGTAGATGTAGATCCAGCAGAACTTGATATCAAAGATACTGTTTATTACCCAGTACTTGAAGAAATCTTAGAAGAATATCAAGATATTGATGAGATTAAAGCAGCTATCAAAGCTAGAAAAAATGATCTCGTACCAAAATCAATTACATTAGATGATATTTTTGCATCTATTAACTATAACATGCACTTAGAATATGAAATTGGTCTTACAGATGATATTGACCATTTAGGAAATAGACGTATTCGTGGTGTAGGTGAATTATTCCAAAACCAATTCCGTATTGGTCTTTCTCGTATGGAAAGAGTTGTACGTGAAAGAATGACTATCCAAGATCAAGAAGCAGTTAGTCCACAAGCGTTTATTAACATTCGTCCTGTATCTTCTGCAATCAAAGAATTCTTCGGTAGTTCACAATTATCTCAGTTCATGGATCAAAACAATCCACTTGCTGAGCTTACACACAAACGTAGATTATCAGCTCTTGGACCAGGTGGCCTTTCAAGAGAACGTGCAGGGTTCGAAGTTCGTGACGTTCACTATTCACACTACGGCCGTATGTGCCCTATTGAAACACCTGAGGGACCAAACATCGGTCTTATTAACTCACTTGCTACATTTGCGCGTATTAACGAATATGGTTTCATTGAAGCACCATACCGTGTAATCGACAAAACAGGTGATGAACCAAGACTTACTGATGAAGTAATCTACATCACAGCTGATGAAGAAGAAAAATACACAGTATGTCAAGCAACAGAAGAATTTGATGAAAACGGTCACTTTATTAATAAGAGAGTAACAGCTCGTCATGGTGACGATATCCTTGAATACGATTACAAAAAAATCGATTTAATGGACGTTTCTACAAAACAAATTGTATCAGTTGCGACAGCACTTATTCCTTTCCTTGAAAACGATGATGCTAACCGTGCCCTCATGGGTGCCAACATGCAACGTCAGGCTGTACCACTTGTTCGTACAAACAGCCCAATCGTAGCTACAGGTATGGAGTACAAAATCGGTTTAGATTCAGGTGCTCTTGCTATTGCTAAAGAAGATGGTGTTGTTGAAAAATCAACAGCTAAAGAAATCGTTATTAAAGATAATGAAGGTAAAAAACACTCTTATAAATTAGAGAAATTTGAACGTAGTAATGCTGGTACATGTATTAATCAAAGACCAATTGTAGATAAAGGTGATATCGTTAAAAAAGGTGATGTTTTAGCTGATGGACCATCTACACAAAATGGTGAACTTGCTCTTGGTCAAAATCCACTTATTGGATTCATGACATGGGAAGGTTACAACTACGAAGATGCTGTTCTTCTTAGTGAACGATTAGTACAAGAAGATATCTATACTTCAATTCATATCGAAGAATATGAAGTTGAAGCACGTGATACTAAAGTTGGACCAGAAGAGATTACAAGAGATATTCCTAACGTAGGTGAAGATGCTCTTAAAGATCTTGATGAAAGAGGTATTATCCGTGTTGGTGCAGAAGTTCGTTCAGGAGATATCTTAGTAGGTCGTGTTACACCAAAAGGTGAAACAGAACTTACAGCAGAAGAAAGACTTCTTCGTGCAATCTTCGGTGAAAAAGTAAGAGAAGTTAGAGATACTTCACTTAGAGTACCTCATGGTGAAGCTGGTATTATCGTAGACGTTAAGATTTTCACACGTGAAAATGGCGATGAGCTTGACCCAGGTGTTAATAGAATGGTTCGTTGTTATATTGCTCAAAAGAGAAAAATCTCTGTTGGGGATAAAATGGCTGGTCGACATGGTAATAAAGGGGTTATCTCAAGAGTACTTCCAGTAGAAGATATGCCATTCCTTCCAAACGGTCGTCCTCTTGATATCGTTCTTAACCCACTAGGGGTACCATCACGTATGAATATCGGACAGGTACTTGAAATCCACTTAAGTCTTGCTGCTAAAGCACTTGGTTTCAAAGTTGAAACACCAGTATTCAACGGTGCAACTGAAAAAGACATTATGGATACTCTTGAAATGGCTAACGATTACGTTAACTGGACATGGGAAGAATTCGAAGCAAAATGGTCACCAAAAGTTAAACAAGAAGTAATTGATTACCTCTATGAAAACAGAGATCACCGCGACGAATGGAGAGGTGTTCCTCTTGATAGAACTGGTAAAGTTCGTTTAAGAGATGGTAGAACAGGTGAAGAATTTGATAACCCTGTAACTATCGGATTCATGCACTACCTCAAACTTCACCACTTAGTTGATGATAAAATGCATGCACGTTCAACAGGTCCATATGCTACAATTACACAACAACCACTTGGTGGTAAAGCACAATTCGGTGGACAACGTTTCGGAGAGATGGAGGTTTGGGCACTTGAAGCTTATGGTGCTGCTTACACACTCCAAGAAATCTTAACAATTAAATCCGATGACGTTGTGGGTCGTGTTAAAACTTACGAATCAATCGTTAAGGGTGAAAATATTCCTGAACCAGGTATCCCAGAATCATTCAAAGTATTACTTAAAGAACTTCAATCACTTGGTCTTGATATCAGAGTGTTAACAAGTAACATGACAGAAGTTGATATTAAAGAAACAACTGAAGATGGTGAAGGCATTGCACCAAACGTTGAAGTACTTGAAGAAAGTGCTTTAGATGATGGTTATATCGAAGAAAACATTGATGACTCAGATGCGGAAGCAGAACCAGATTTATTCGATGATAATATTGAACTAGATTTTGAACCAGAAGATGATATGATCTTTGAGGATGATTCATTAGGTGATTTAGATTTATAAAAGTATGAAGGGAGTGCATAGCATGTCAAACATGGATCAAGCTATCTTCTTTGAAAAAATTAAGATAGGACTTGCTTCCCCTGAAAAAATCCGCGAGTGGTCACGAGGAGAAGTAAAAAAACCAGAAACAATTAACTACCGTACACAAAGACCAGAAAGAGATGGTCTCTTCTGCGAAAGAATTTTCGGACCTAGCAAAGACTGGGAATGTCACTGTGGAAAGTATAAGAGAATTAGATATAAAGGCGTAGTTTGTGATCGTTGTGGCGTTGAAGTTACAAAAGCAAAAGTACGTCGTGAGAGAATGGGGCACATTGAACTGGCTGCTCCAGTATCTCACATTTGGTACTTCAAAGGTATTCCAAGTAGAATGGGTCTTATCTTAGATATTACTCCAGGTAAACTTGAGAAAATCTTATACTTCGCTTCTTACATTGTATTAGACCCAAAAGATACAGGTCTTGCCTACAAAGAAATTTTAGGCGAAAAAGAATTTAGAGAAGCTGAAGAGAAATACGGTGCAGGCTCATTTGTTGCTGAAATGGGTGCTGAAGCTATCAAAAAACTTCTTCAAGACATCGACCTTGAGAAAGAAAGTGCTGAACTTAAAGATCAGCTCAGAACTACAACAGGTCAAAAAAGAGTTCGTGTTATCAAACGTCTTGAAGTAATTGAAGCTTTCCGTTTATCAGAAAATAAACCAGAGTGGATGATTATGGATGTAGTACCAGTACTTCCTCCAGATCTTAGACCAATGATTCAACTTGATGGTGGACGTTTCGCAACATCTGACCTTAATGACCTTTACAGAAGAGTTATTAACCGTAACAACCGTCTTAAAAGATTACTTGATTTAGGAGCTCCTAACATCATCGTAAGAAATGAAAAGCGTATGTTACAAGAGGCAGTTGATGCACTTATCGATAATGGTCGTCGTGGTAAACCTGTAGTGGGTCCTGGAAACAGACCACTTAAATCATTATCTGATATGCTTAAAGGTAAATCAGGTCGTTTCCGTCAAAACTTACTTGGTAAACGTGTTGACTACTCAGGACGTTCAGTTATCGTAGTAGGGCCAAGTCTTAAAATTTATCAATGTGGTCTTCCAAAAGAAATGGCGATTGAGTTATTCAAACCTTTCGTTATGAAAAAATTAGTATCTGATGGTATTGCACACAATATCAAAAATGCTAAACACATGATTGAAAGATTACAACCACAAATTTGGGACGTTCTTGAAGAAATCATTAAAGAGCATCCAGTAATGCTTAACCGTGCTCCTACACTTCACCGCTTAGGTATCCAAGCATTCGAACCAATCCTTGTAGAAGGACGTGCCATTAAACTTCACCCACTTGTATGTACAGCTTACAATGCTGACTTCGATGGTGACCAGATGGCGGTTCACGTACCATTATCAGTAGAAGCACAAGCAGAATGTAGATTCCTTCTTTTAGCACCAAACAACCTTCTTAAACCTTCTGATGGGGCACCAGTTGCTGTACCATCTCAAGATATGGTTCTTGGTATCTACTACCTCACACTTAAGAAAGAAGATGAGGAGTATGCTACTCGTGAAGCAGTAGGAGAACTTACAGATAAAGATGAGCTTGAAGAAGTAACAAAAGAAGATGGAACAGTAGTATATGTTAAACGCCAAATTGGCTCAGGCAAATATTTCCATGATGAAAAAGAAGCGCTTCTTGCTTATGACAATAAAGTAGTGACACTTCATGCACCAATTCATGTACGTCATACAGTAATGGTGGATGGTGAAATGCAAACAGGTCTTACAGAAACTACAGTTGGACGTATTATCTTAAATGAAATTATGCCACAAGACTTAGGTTTCGTAGACAGAACTAAAGAAGAAAACAAATTCAAATATGAAGTTGATTTCTTAGCCGGTAAAAAAGAACTTGGTAAGATCATTAAAAAATGTATTAACAAACATGGTGCAACACAAACAGCTATTCTATTAGATAACATTAAGGACTTAGGTTATAAGTTCTCTACTAGAGGGGCGCTTACAGTATCTGTATCAGATATGACAGTACCACCAGAAAAACCAATGTATCTTGAAGAAGCTCAAAAAGCAGTAGATCATGTAACTAAATTATTCAGACGTGGTCTTATGACAGATGAAGAACGTTATAACAAAGTTATCCAAGCATGGAACGTTGCCAATGATAAGATTACAAAGGCGCTTCTTGATAACCTTGGACGTTATAACAATATCTACATGATGGCTCACTCTGGTGCCCGTGGTTCTACCAACCAGATTAAACAGTTAGCTGGTATGCGTGGTCTGATGGCATCTACATCAGGTCGTACAATCGAGCTTCCTATCAAAGCTAACTTCCGTGAAGGTCTTACTGTACTTGAATACTTCATCTCAGCTCACGGTGCTCGTAAAGGTCTTGCCGATACAGCGCTTCGTACAGCCGATTCAGGATACCTTACACGTCGTCTTGTAGACGTTTCTCAAGACGTTATCATTCGTGAACAAGATTGTCACGAACATCATCCAGATGAACCAATTCCAGGTATGTGGGTTCAAGCTTACAAAGATGGTTCAGAAGTCATCGAGCCACTTAGTGAACGTTTAAGTGGACGTTTCACAGCAGAACCAATCGTTCACCCAGAAACAGGTGAAGTAATTGTTGAAGCTAACAAAATGATTACACCTAACCAAGCTGAATATATTGAATCAATCGGTATTACAGGTGCACGTATCCGTAACGTACTTAGATGTAAATCTAAGATGGGTGTATGTGCTAGATGTTACGGTGCAAACATGTCATCTGGTAATGAAGTAAGAATTGGTGAATCAGTAGGTATCATCGCTGCTCAATCAATCGGTGAACCAGGTACACAGCTTACAATGCGTACTTTCCATACAGGGGGTATTGCCGGAGACGATATCACTCAAGGTCTTCCTCGTGTCGAAGAGTTATTCGAGGCACGTAAACCAAAAGGTCTTGCGATTATCTCAGAAATCGATGGTATCGTATCAATTACAGATAACAAGAAAAAACGTGAAGTTACAATCACAGATAATGAAACAGGTAATGTAAAATCGTACGTAATTCCTTACGGTTCAAGAATCAAAGTTACAGATGGTATGTCTGTAGAAGCTGGTGATGAGCTTACAGAAGGTAGCGTTAACCCACATGATATCCTTAAAATTAAAGGTGTTCTTGGGGTACAACATTACATGATTCAAGAAGTACAACGTGTTTACCGTCTACAAGGGGTAGATATCAATGATAAACATATCGAAGTTATTGTTCGTCAAATGCTTAAAAAAGTTAAAATCGAAGAAAACGGAGATACAGATTTACTTCCAGGAAGTTCAGTTGATATCTTAGACTTTGAAGATGTAAACAAAGAAGCAATTGCTAAAGGTTTACAGCCAGCAGAAGGTAAGAATGTACTTTTAGGTATTACAAAAGCATCTCTTGCTACAGAAAGCTTCTTATCAGCAGCCTCATTCCAAGAAACAACTAAAGTTCTTACAGAGGCAGCTATTAAAGGTAAAACAGACCCACTTATCGGTCTTAAAGAGAACGTTATCATCGGTAAACTTATTCCAGCCGGTACAGGTATGGATAGATACCGTAAACTCGACATCGAGATGGTTAACGACTAATAAATTAAAGTGGTATTTAGAAGGTGAAAGCTTTCTAGATACCACTTTTTGTAGTTTATATAAAATAATCTAAAGTATAGTAAGATGTGATATAATAAAATATAGTAATAAATTTAGGCCATTTGGGAAAATATATGGTGAACAAATTATGAGGTGAGATGATATGTATAATATAAGAAAATTAGGTCCAATTTTATTGGGAACACTGTTATTAACAGTAGGGTGTAGTGCAAGTCCAGACAAGCTTATGAGTGAGGTAATTGAAAACATGAATGGTACAAGCAGCTATACGTTAGTTGCAAATACTAAAATGACAACAGATATTGAGGGACAGGCTGCTGTTACAATAGATAGTACATATGAAACTAAAGGAACAATATCTCCAGAAGCACTACTTAGTATAACAAATACGACGACTTTAGAAGCTGATGGGACAAATGAAGAAGAGACTAAAGTCAGCTATATAGAACAAACAGAAGATGGGATTTGTTACTATGAACAACAAGGGGAAACGTGGTATAAGATTACTGTAGATGGTATGGATATGCTAGGGGATATGGTCAAAACACCTAGTAAAGTGACTAAAAATTTCATGAAATACCTAAGTGAATATGAAAAATTAGGAGAAGTAGAAATTGATGGAAAGACTTGTTATGAAGTGCTAGCAAAGGTGCCAGCAGAGAAGTTCTTAGATGTAATTGAAGAAGTTAATAATATTCAAGACCTAGGTTTAAGTTTAGATGCCATAGAGATGATGAGTGCTAAACAAGAAGAATTTGGGGGACTCATGATTAAGTTTTATATCGATAAAGAGAGTAAGACTTTAGTGAAACAATCTATGGATTTAAGTAATATGATGAAGATTGGTTTACAGGGAGAATTTAAAAATCAAGGTAGTGAGGCGGCAGTTAATGGGGTAGACTGCAAGATGGAAATAGTTTATGAAGATATCAATAATACTACTGCTGTAGAGATACCAGAAGAAGTACACAGTGCACAAGAACTAGAATAAGGGATTTAAGGGAGCTACTATGAAATTATTTTCGTAATAGCTCCTTTTAAATTTTTAAGTATACTAGCGAAATATTTTGTGATATCTCTTTGATATTGCAGCAGATTTGGAGAAAAGGGAAAAATAGGGAGTTGTTTTTAGGGGGGTAAGCTTGTTATATTATAATAATGAACTTACAATAGGAGTATTAGAGAAGAGGTTTGGTGAGAATGGAGGAAAAGATGCAAACAGAAACAAGAGCATTCTTTGATGTTTTAACAGAGCTTAAAGTAGATGAGAAGCTTTATAATATATTTCGTGATGTACAGGTTAGTCGTGTTGTTCTTAATGAGAAAAGTAATGATTTAACTTTTTATATTACGAAAGATGAATTGATTAAAAGAGTGGATATTGTTAAGATGCAAAACAATATTAAAAGTAAAATGTTTATGAATGCGCCTATTGGCATTCATTTTAAAGAAGTTTATGACTTACCAGAGGCCTATACTTTAGAGCAACTAGTAGGAGATTATAAAAGTAGTTTGCTTACAGAGATAAGTGAGAAGAGTCATATGTTATATGCACTTATTAAAGATTCTGATTGGAAAGTACATGATAATGTCGTGACATTAAATATGGATAATAGTTTACTTGCAAAACGTAAATCCGATGAGCTTAGAATATACTTAGAAGAAGTTTTTAAAGAGCGTTTTAAAATGGAGGTACGTTTTCTTTTTGACTTTGTGGATAGTGAAAATCCTCAGGCTTATGTTGTGGAAAATGAGACGAAGCTTAAGGGTGAAGTTGTTCATGTCATGGAAAATATTAAAGAGATAGATGATAAACCAACAGCCGGCAGCGAAGAAAAGCCAGCTGAAGAAAAAGAAGGCTTTGAAGTCCAACCTAAGATGACACGGAAGAAGACTCCATTAGATCCAGACGTATTCTTCGGTCGTGAAGTAGAAGGTGAGATTGCACCAATTGAAATGATTGTTGATGAAATTGGTGAGGTAGTTATTCATGGTAAGATCCTTAGTATTGATACCAGAGAAATTCGTATGGAAAAAACAATTATTATGTTTGATATTACAGATTTCACAGATACTATTACTGTGAAGTTATTCGTTAAAAATGATGAGCTTGGAGATGTTCTTGCAAAGCTTAAGAAGGGTAACTTCTATATTGTAAAAGGGATGGCCATGTTTGATAAGTTTGATAAGGAGGTAGGAATTAGTTCTGTAAAAGGTATTAAACCGACTTCTGATTTTACTGTAAAGCGTATGGATGATAGCGAGGAGAAGCGTGTCGAACTTCATTTACACACTATGATGAGTGATATGGATAGCGTTGTAGATATCAAGAAGATGATTGATCGTGCGAAATCATGGGGCATGCCAGCTATTGCGATTACTGATCATGGTTGTTTACAGGCTTTTCCAATTGCCAATCACTGTGTTTCAAAGGATGAGCCTTTTAAAGTTATTTATGGGGTTGAAGCTTACTTTGTAGATGATTTAAAAGAAACTGTTATTAATTCTAAAAATCAAAGTTTAACTGACTCATATGTTGTATTTGACTTGGAGACGACAGGGTTTAGTGCGAAATTTAATCGTATTATTGAGATTGGTGCAGTAAAAGTAGTAGATGGTCAGATTGTAGATAGCTTTAGTGAATTTGTAAATCCTGGCGTACCTATTCCTTATGAGATTGAACAACTTACAGGAATTAATGATACTATGGTAAAAGACGCTGCCAAAGTAGATGAGATTTTACCTAAATTCTTAGCATTCTGTGAAGGGTCCGTAATGGTTGCACATAATGCGGAATTTGATATGAGTTTCGTTAAAGCTAATGCGGAAAGGTTAAACTTACCATGCGAGTACACGATATTAGACACGGTTGCCTTAGCGCGTGTACTAATGCCTCACTTAGGAAACTTTAAACTTAATAATATTTGTAAACATTTAGGTATTAGTCTTGAAAATCATCACCGTGCTGTAGATGATGCCACAGCTACTGGCGAGATATTTGTTAAGTTTATTGAAATGCTTCATGAAAAAGAAATCTATTATTTAGATGAGATTGAAAAGTTGATGGAGATTTCAGATGAATATATTAAGAAGCTTCCGACTTACCATGGCATTATATTAATTAAGACAGAGACGGGTCGTATTAACTTAAACAAACTTGTCTCAGCTTCTCATTTAGACTACTTTAACCGTAGACCACGTATGCCCAAGAGTTTAATTCAAAAGTATCGTGAAGGATTAATTATTGGCTCGGCCTGTGAAGCAGGAGAAGTATTCCAGGCAATTATTAGAGAAAAGGATGAAGCAGAAGTTGCAAGGATTGTTAATTTCTATGATTATTTAGAGATTCAGCCTATAGGAAATAATAGCTTTATGCTTAGAAGTGATAAATATGCAGCTAGCACAGAAGAAGACCTTAGAAATTACAATCGTAAAATTGTAGAATTAGGAGAAGAATATAATAAGCCAGTTGTAGCGACTTGTGATGTACACTTCTTAGACCCGGAAGATGAGATTTACAGACGTATCATTATGGCCGGTAAAGGATTTAAAGATGCAGATGATCAGCCGCCTTTATATTTACGTACAACTCAGGAGATGTTAGAGGAGTTTAGCTATTTAGGTGAAGAAAAGGCAAGGGAAGTTGTTATTACAAATACCAATTTAATTAATGATCAGATTGATAGGATCTCTCCTGTACTGCCAGATAAGTGTCCGCCAGAAATTCCGAATTCAGACGAGACACTGCGTAAGATCTGTTACGATAAGGCACATGAGATTTATGGACCTGAATTACATGAAGTAGTTAAAGAAAGATTAGAGAGGGAACTTCACTCCATCATTAGTAATGGATTCGCCGTAATGTATATCATTGCACAGAAATTAGTATGGGATTCCAATGATCATGGTTATCTCGTAGGGTCAAGGGGATCTGTAGGATCATCCTTTGCAGCAACCATGTCAGGGATTACCGAAGTTAATCCATTACCACCACATTATATTTGTCCGCAGTGTTATTATACAGATTTTGATTCGCCTGAGGTAAAAGCCTATGCCGGAAGCTCAGGTTGTGATATGCCAGATGCTGTTTGTCCAAAATGTGGGCATGCACTTAATAAAGAGGGACATGATATTCCTTTTGAAACCTTCTTGGGATTCAAAGGGGATAAAGAGCCGGATATTGACCTTAATTTCTCTGGAGACTATCAAGCCAAAGCACATAAATATGTAGAGGTTATTTTTGGAGAAGGCAAAGCATTTCGTGCAGGAACTATAGGTACAATGGCTGAAAAGACAGCTTTGGCCTATGTGTACAAGTACTATCAGGAACGACAGGTGCATAAACGATATGCAGAAATGAAACGTATTGCAGAAGGCTGTACTGGTGTAAAACGTACAACAGGACAACACCCAGGCGGTATTATCGTAGTACCATATGATCATGATATTTATGAGTTTACTGCGATTCAGCATCCTGCTAATGATATGACAACCCCTATTATTACGACGCATTTTGAGTATCACTCAATCGACCATAACTTGTTAAAACTTGATATTCTAGGTCATGATGATCCGACGATGATTCGTCGACTTGAAGATATAACAGGTATAGATGCCAAGACGATTAAATTAGACGATAAGGATGTTATGTCCTTATTCCATAGTACAGAGGCACTTGGCATAAAACCAGAAGATATTGGCGGTATTAAACTAGGTTCATTAGGAATTCCAGAGTTTGGTACAGATTTCGTTATTCAAATGGTACTTGATGCGAAGCCAAAGAGTTTCTCTGACCTTGTACGTATTTCTGGACTTTCTCATGGTACTGACGTTTGGCTTGGCAATGCCCAAGCACTTATTGAAGAGGGAAGAGGAACCATTTCTACAGTTATTTGTACCCGTGACGATATTATGACATATTTAATTAATCAAGGTATGGATAAAGGACTTTCTTTCACCATCATGGAAAGTGTACGTAAGGGGAAAGGGCTTAAAGAAGAATGGGAAGAAGCTATGCTTGAGCACGGTGTACCAGATTGGTATATCTGGTCATGTAAGAAAATCAAATACATGTTCCCGAAAGCCCACGCAGCAGCTTACGTTATGATGGCTTGGCGTATTGCTTGGTATAAAATACACTATCCATTAGCATATTATACAGCTTTCTTTAGCATTCGTGCGTCTGCCTTTTCATATGAAATGATGTGCTTAGGAAAAGAAAGACTTGAATATCATATGAAGGAACTACAAAGTAAAGGTAAAGAGAATCAGACAGCAAAAGAACAAGATACTTTAAAAGATATGCGTATTGTTTATGAGATGTATGCACGAGGATTTGAATTCTTACCAATAGATTTAGCGATTGCTGACGATAAAAAATTCCAAATTATAGACGGTAAAATTATGCCTTCTTTAAGTTCAATAGATGGACTTGGGGAAAAAGCAGCAGAAGCAGTAGTTGCTGCTGTTAAGGATGGCCCATTCCTATCAAAAGAAGATTTTAGAAATCGTACAAAAGTAAGTAAGACAGTTGTAGATAAGATGTCAGAACTCGGTATTTTAGGAGATTTAACTGAATCTAATCAATTAGACCTGTTTTAAAAATAGGAGATTGGGGTAGACTATAGGTAAAGTTCGCTAAAAACCTCGCCAATAAATAGAAAATAAATTAACATAATTTACTTAGAGAAAAATGAGGAGAAATAGCGTATAATCTTAAGTGTCGATGGGAACAAAAAATCCTTTAAAATAGTCTTGACAAGTTAAAACAAGAGTGATAGACTAGGTCAGTGTGTAATAGTATGCATAAAAATGAACCTAAAGGGGGATTTATGTTGTACCATTTAAGCGACACAATTCAAATTGTGGGAACAAAACAAACTTTAAAACAGTTAGAAAATGACAGTGTTAAAGTTGTATTTGTTGCTAAAGACGCCGATGACAAAGTTACAGGTCAGGTGGTGGCGCTTGCAAAAGCGAAAAATGTTCAAGTCGAATTCATCGATACGATGGAGGAACTTGGAAAAAAATGTAACGTAGAAGTAAAAACTGCAGTCGCAGCAATTATAGCGTAAGAAGGAGGTACCAGAATGCCAACATTTAACCAATTAGTTCGTAAAGGTAGAAAAGAGATTGAAAAGAAATCAACTGCTCCAGCGCTTCAAAAAGGGTTCAACTCTTTAAGAAAACGCCCAACAGATATTTCTGCACCACAAAAAAGAGGTGTTTGTACAGCTGTTAAAACAGCTACACCTAAAAAACCTAACTCTGCTCTTCGTAAAATTGCCAGAGTACGTCTTACAAACGGGATTGAAGTAACAGCTTATATCCCAGGTGAAGGACACAATCTTCAAGAGCACAGTGTTGTATTAATCCGTGGTGGTAGAGTAAAAGACTTACCAGGTACACGTTACCACATCATCCGTGGAACACTTGATACAGCTGGTGTTGCAAACAGACAACAAGCTCGTTCTAAATATGGTGCTAAAAGACCAAAAGCTAAAAAATAATTTAGCTAAACTTTTAGAATTTAATAATTTAACAAAATTAATTTTTAATCAGAAATTAATTGGTGCCCAACTTACGATATAAAGCTGACAATTCAGATTTTAAATAGATGAGTGGGCGCGCACGATCCTCTTAAGAGGACGAGTACCGATGATATTTCAGTGACATTAGTTAAGGAGGGAAGACCGTGCCACGTAAAGGACATGTAGCAAAAAGAGACGTATTAGCTGATCCAATGTACAACAGCAAGTTAGTAACAAAACTTATTAACAACATTATGCTTGACGGTAAAAGAGGAAAAGCTCAAAAAATAGTATATGGTGCATTCGACATCATTGCAGAAAAAACAGGTAGAGATGCTTTAGAAGTTTTCCAAGAAGCTTTAGAAAACATCATGCCAGTATTAGAGGTAAAAGCACGCCGTGTAGGTGGTGCAACATACCAAGTACCAATGGAAGTTCGTCCAGAAAGACGTCAAACTTTAGGACTTCGTTGGTTAACAGTTAACACACGTAAACGCGGTGAAAAAACTACAACAGAAGCTCTTGCAGCTGAGTTATTAGATGCACTTAATAACACAGGTGGAGCAGTTAAGAAAAAAGAAGATACACACAAAATGGCAGAAGCGAACAAAGCGTTTGCTCACTACAGATGGTAGTCTGCTTAATATAAAGGAGGAAATACCTTGGCAGGAAGAGAATATCCACTTGAGCGTACTAGAAATATTGGTATCATGGCTCATATCGATGCAGGTAAAACAACTCTTACAGAACGTATCCTTTTCTATACAGGTAGAAACCACAAAATTGGGGAAACTCATGAAGGTGGAGCTACTATGGACTGGATGGAACAAGAGCAAGAACGTGGTATCACAATCACATCTGCTGCAACAACTTGTTTCTGGTTAAACAACCGTATCAACATCATTGATACTCCTGGACACGTTGACTTTACTGTAGAAGTTGAACGTTCACTACGTGTACTTGATAGTGCAGTAGGCGTATTCTGTGCAAAAGGTGGGGTAGAACCACAATCTGAAACAGTATGGCGTCAAGCTGACAAATACCATGTACCACGTATGGCGTTTGTAAATAAAATGGACATCATGGGTGCTGACTTCTTAAGAGCAGTAGGCATGATGAGAGAAAGATTAGGAGCGAATGCGATTCCTATTGAATTACCAATCGGTGCGGAAGATGATTTCGTAGGGGTTGTAGACTTATTCAAAATGAAAGCCTTCATCTACAAAGATGATTTAGGTAAAGTAATTGAAGAACAAGAAATCCCAGCTGATATGGTAGAAATGGCAGAGCAATACCATGCAGAAATGGTAGAAGCTATCTGTGAATCTGATGAAGAATTAATGATGCAATACTTAGAAGGTGAAGAAATAGCAGAAGCTGATCTTCGTAAAGCTCTTCGTAATGCAGTTATTAATGTACAAATTATCCCAGTTCTTTGTGGTTCAGCTTACAAAAACAAAGGGGTACAAAAATTACTTGATGCTATCGTAGAATTCATGCCAGCACCAACAGACATCCCAGCTATCAAAGGTACAAACCCTGAAACTGGCGAAGAAATGGAAAAACATGCTTCTGATGAAGAGCCATTTGCTGCTCTTGCATTCAAAATCATGACAGACCCATTCGTTGGTAAACTTGCATTCTTCCGTGTATACTCAGGATCTATCGATGCAGGTTCTTATGTTCTTAACTCAACAAAGAACAAAAAAGAACGTTTCGGACGTATCGTGCAAATGCACGCTAACACACGTCAAGAAATTCAAACAGTTTACTCAGGAGATATCGCTGCTGCAGTTGGTCTTAAAGGAACAACTACAGGAGATACACTTTGTGATGAAAATCACCCAGTAATCCTTGAGTCAATGGAATTCCCAGAACCAGTTATCCAAGTTGCTATCGAGCCTAAAACTAAAGCTGGTCAAGAAAAAATGGGTCTTGCTCTTGCAAAACTTGCTGAAGAAGATCCAACATTCAAAACTTGGACAGATGAAGAAACAGGACAAACAATTATCGCTGGTATGGGTGAGCTTCACCTTGAAATCATCGTTGACCGTTTAATGAGAGAGTTCAAAGTAGAAGCTAACGTAGGTGCACCACAAGTTGCTTACAAAGAAACAATTGCTAAAGATGTTGACATTGAATCTAAATATGTTAAACAATCTGGTGGTAGTGGTCAATACGGTCACTGTAAAGTTCGTTTCTCACAACTTGACCCTAACTCTGAACACACATACGAATTCGTAAGTTCAGTAGTAGGTGGATCTATTCCAAAAGAATACATCCCTGCAGTAGACAAAGGTATCCAAGACGCTATGGCAGCAGGTCCTCTTGCTGGATTCCAAGTACTTGGTATCAAAGCGGATTGTTACGATGGTTCTTACCACGATGTCGATTCATCAGAAATGGCATTCAAAATTGCTGGTTCTATGGCATTCAAAGATGCTATGAAAAAAGCAGGTGGTGTTCTTCTTGAACCTATCATGAAAGTTGTTGTAACAGCTCCAGAAGAATACTTAGGAGATGTTATCGGAAGCCTTAACTCACGTCGTGGACGTATGGAAGGTATGACAGCTGTAGGTGGTGGTCAAGAAGTAAGAGCATTCGTTCCACTTGCAGAAATGTTCGGTTATACAACAGATCTTCGTTCTAGAACTCAAGGTCGTGGTAACTCATCAATGGAATTCGACCACTATGAGCCATGTCCAAAGAACATTCAAGACAAAGTTGTTGCAGAACGTCGCGGAAGCGCTAACTAATTTAAGCAAATTAGTTAATTTTATGTAAAAATCTGTTTGCTACTACTTGAAAAGTAGTAGCAAATTGAATATAATCAAAATATCTGAGAAAAACTCAGCTTTTAAATTAAAGGAGGAAAAGACAAATGGCTAAAGCTAAATTTGAAAGAACTAAGCCACACGTTAACATTGGTACAATCGGCCACGTTGACCACGGTAAAACTACATTAACAGCAGCAATCACAAGAACTCTTCACGAAAGATACCAATTAGGTGAAGCAGTAGATTTCGAAAATATCGATAAAGCTCCAGAAGAAAGAGAACGTGGTATCACAATCTCTACAGCACACGTTGAATACGAAACACCAGCTCGTCACTACGCACACGTTGACTGCCCAGGACATGCTGACTACGTTAAAAACATGATCACAGGTGCTGCTCAAATGGACGGTACAATCTTAGTAGTAGCTGCTACAGATGGTCCAATGGCTCAAACTCGTGAACACATCTTATTATCTCGTCAAGTAGGTGTACCATACATCGTTGTATTCTTAAACAAATGTGATATGGTAGACGACGAAGAATTATTAGAATTAGTTGAAATGGAAATCAGAGATTTATTATCTTCTTATGATTTCCCAGGCGATGATACACCAATCATCCGTGGTTCAGCTCTTCAAGCTCTTAACGATCCAATGGGTCCATGGGGAGATAAAATCGTTGAGTTATTCGAAATCATCGACGAATACATCCCAACTCCAGAACGTGCAGTAGATAAAGACTTCTTAATGCCAGTAGAAGACGTATTCTCTATCACAGGTCGTGGTACAGTTGCTACAGGTAGAGTAGAATCAGGTGTACTTAAAGTTCAAGATGAAGTTGAATTAGTAGGTATTCACGAAGAAACTCGTAAAGTAGTATGTACAGGTGTAGAAATGTTCCGTAAAATGTTAGATCAAGCTGAAGCTGGAGATAACATTGGTGCACTTCTTCGTGGTATCCAAAGAACAGAAATCGAAAGAGGTCAAGTTCTTTGTAAACCAGGTTCAATCACACCACATACAAAATTCACAGCTCAAGTATACGTTCTTAAAAAAGAAGAAGGTGGACGTCATAAACCATTCTTCTCTCACTACAGACCACAATTCTACTTCCGTACAACTGACGTAACAGGTGTTATCGAGTTACCAGAAGGTGTAGAAATGTGTATGCCTGGGGATAACGTAGAAATGACTATCGAACTTATCCACCCAATCGCTATGGCTCAAGGTTTACGTTTTGCTATCCGTGAAGGTGGTAGAACAGTAGGTTCTGGTGCTGTTGCATCTATCATTGAATAATCATTGATATACTAAAGTTGATAAGCCTATGCGCAAGGTTTATTAATAGAAAAAGACACATCTTAGGATGTGTCTTTTTTTGTGTCAAGAAAGAAGAAAAAAATAGATAAAGTTATTTGTAAAATGTTCAGTTGGAGATGATAGAATAATTAGACTTTAAAAGAAGGCACTCATATACTATAATGTATTCAGTAGATAAAGTTTGCACATGGTAACTTATAATAGTTTGAATATACTTGGAGGTAACAACTTGAAATCTAAGGAAATTACGATGACAACATTTAAGGAATATTTAGCAAAGCTTTCAGAAGAAACAGCACTACTAGCTATGGATGAATATATACAGCACGGGGAGACATCTTGTTTTTGGCATAGCGTGGCAGTTGCCTATTATAGTGTACGTTTAGCAAAACACTTAGGAATATCATGTGATGTTGAGAGTTTAATTACAGGTGCACTATTACATGATTATTTTTTATATGATTGGCATATACCAGATAAAACGCATCGTTTGCATGGCTTTACCCATCCTAATAAGGCACTATTTAATGCTCAAAGAGATTGGAAGGTTAATGACATAGAGATGGATATTATAAGAAGACATATGTTTCCTCTTACACCTATTCCACCTATGTATAGAGAGGGAGTTATAGTATGTATTATGGATAAATATTGTTCTATAAAAGAGATAATACAGAAAGATCCTTATAAGAGATTAAAAATGACATATGCAATTTAACATATGATAGGGGAGAGATTTTAGCGTGATTATTTATGATTATCTATTTTGGTTATTCGTCTATAGTTTTCTTGGCTGGTTCTATGAGTCTATATTATGCTCTGTAACTGAAAAAAAAATAGTAAATAGGGGGTTTTTAACTGGGCCCATTTGTCCAATTTATGGATGCGGTGCTGTTATAGTTATAATTTTTTTAAGACCAATTAAAAATTCTATTGCATTATTTTTAGCTGGGATGATTCTGACGTGTAGCGTTGAATATATAACTTCGTGGTTATTAGAAAAGATATTTCATGCAAGATGGTGGGATTATTCAGAGCATAAATTAAATATTAATGGAAGAGTATGTGCACTTGGTGCAATTGTTTTTGGCACATTTTCAGTAGTACTTTTAGAATGGATTCATCCATATGTTAGGCAGATAACCTTCAAAATACCTGCACCAATGATTATAGGTCTTGTTTCAATGTTTTTATGTCTAGGTATCGGAGATTGTATTATTACTGTAATGCATATTCTAAGACTTAATGGAAAACTTGCAGAAATACAAGTTGCTATGAATGCCTTTATACAAGAGTCTTATAGTAGGGCTAAGGATATTAAAGAGACTATTCAAGAAAGCTTTGAAGGAAGTAAGTTTTATAGTTTAAGAATTAAGGAGTTATTAGAGAATAGAAATATACAAGAACATCGTTTATTAAACGCATTTCCACAGATGCGATCTATTCACTATAATGAGGCACTTGAACAATTAAAGGCAAAAAGAGAAAGTAGCTTGAAAAAGTTAAAAGAACTCAGAGAAAAAACAAAACGCGAAGCAAGAAAATGAAATATTAAAGTAATATATTATATATAGAAGAAATTCATTATGTAAGATGTAAGATATAAGATATATAAAGTTTAAGAGTAAAACTGATATGTGTATGCCGAGTAAGTGTAGTGAAAGCATGCATCAAAGATTATAAACAAGAAGTATGGGAAGAAAGAGTTCCTTCTATATAATATGTGATTAGTGGAGAAAGCTAAGTATATATTATATAGAAGGAATCTTATTGTTAGAAAAGCTTGATTCTTGATATTGCTATTTAAAACTTAAAATGTAGGTTGATAATATATTGTTAGTAGCTTATTTTGTGAGACAGTTAGAAAGAAGAAGTATACAGAGAGAAAAAGTGTAACTGGGTTAAACGGTATAAAATAAAGATAAATAATTACAGTATTTTCATGTTGCGTAAGTGTATAAAATGTAGTTTAATAGATACATAGCCAGCAAACAAGTTGTTGCGGGCAGTTAAAGGGCTAAGCCCTTGCACATAATCACTAAGAGCTTATAATAAAAATAAGGTTTATTTATGATAACTGCTATTTCCAGTAATAAGCAAAAAAAAATAAAAAAAAACCTTGAAAAAAAGAAGTTTATAGTGTATACTCAATTATGTTGTGACATTGGGAACTAAGATCCGGAAGGTTACACGCTGAAAAGCGAATTTCCGGGGAGCGAATGTCAGGTTCATGAAACCAGACGGCAGGTCACTGTACTATATTGAATAGATGTAGGCGTTTTCGTAAACGTACGAAGCGGCTTGGTAGTTTATTGCAAGCTTGCGCCTTAAAACATCAATCGCGTGTACAGTCACCACTAGTCGTACTAGGTTCAAAAAAAGTACGAAAAGGAGGGGACTTTTTTTATGGCAAGTCAAAAAATCCGTATTACATTAAAAGCTTATGATCACAAATTAATCGATCAAACAGCTGCACAAATCGTAGAAATCGCTAAAAAAACTGGTGCGCAAGTTAGTGGACCAATTCCACTTCCAACTAAAAAGGAAGTTATCACTATTCTACGTGCTGTACACAAATACAAAGATTCTCGTGAGCAATTCGAACAAAGAACTCACAAAAGACTTATCGACGTAGAAGCTACACCAAAAACTGGCGATGCTTTAATGCGTATCGATTTACCAGCTGGTGTTGATATCAAAGTTGACGCTAAATAATTAACTTTGAAAACCAGAAAACGGACGGTTAATAATCGTCTAGGATGATTACCCGAGGTGGTAATCCGCTGTAGATATTAGGAGGTGCAAGAGCATGAAAAAAGCTATTATGGCTAAAAAAATTGGTATGACTCAAATTTTTGATGAACACGCTAACTTAATTCCTGTAACAGTTCTAGAAGCAGGTCCATGTGTCGTTACTCAAAAGAAAACAATTGAAAACGATGGATACGAAGCTATCCAAGTTGGTTTCGGTGAAGTTAAATCTAAACATGTAATCAAACCAGCTGCTGGTCACTTTGCTAAAGCAGGTGTTGAAGCTAAAAAATTCTTAAAAGAATTCAGATTAGAAGACATCACAGCTTACGAAGTTGGTACAGAAATTAAAGCTGATATCTTTGCTGCTGGAGACAAAGTAGATGTTACTGGTACTTCAAAAGGTAAAGGTTACCAAGGCGCAATCAAAAAATACAACCAATCTCGTGGACCAATGGGTCACGGTTCTAAATCACACAGAGTAGCAGGTTCTATGGGTGCTGCAACAAGCCCAGGACGCGTTATGAAAGGTAAAGGCCTTCCATCACACATGGGTTGCGTACAAGTTACAGTACAAAATCTTGAAGTTGCTCGCGTAGATGCAGACAAAAACTTAATCTTAGTAAAAGGCGCAGTACCAGGACCAAAAGGTACAGTAATCGCTATCAAAGATAGCTGTAAAGCTTAAGGATAACGGGAAAGGAGGAAATTAGAATGGCAAAAGTAGCTGTATTAAATATGACAGGTGCACAAGTTGGTGAAATCGAATTAAACGATTCAATCTTTGCTGTAGAAATCAAAGAAAACTTAGTACATCAAGCAGTAGTTGCACACCTTGCTAACAGACGTCAAGGTACACAAAGTGCTAAAACACGTGCAGAAGTTCGTGGTGGTGGTAGAAAACCATGGAAACAAAAAGGTACAGGTAGAGCAAGACAAGGTTCTATTCGTGCAGTACAATGGGTAGGTGGTGGAGTTGCATTCGCACCAAAACCAAGAAATTACTCAATCAAAATGAACGTTAAAGAAAGAAGAATCGCTCTTAAATCTGTTTTAACAAGCAGAGTTAACGAATCTAAATTCATCGTTCTTGAATCTTTAGAAGTAGCTGCTAAAACTAAAGAAATGGCTAAAGTTTTAGACGCACTTAAATTAAACAAAGCTTTAATCGTTACAGAAGGCGAAGGAAGCAAAAACGTTATGTTATCAGCAAGAAACATCCAAGGTGTTAAAACTGCGGCTGTAAACAACATCAACGTATACGACATCTTAAAATACGATACATTCGTAGTAACTAAAGATGCTCTTACAAAAATCGAGGAGGTGTACGCATAATGGCAGATTTAAAATTTTATGACGTCATTTTAAAGCCAGTTGTTACAGAGAAATCTATGAACGCAATGGCAGAGAAAAAATACACATTCCTAGTTGCAAAAACTGCTACTAAAGCTCAAATTAAAGAAGCTGTAGAAAAAATGTTCGAAGGAACAAAAGTAGAAAAAGTTAACACAGCTAACTACGATGGAAAAACAAAACGTCGTGGAAGAACAGTTGGTAAAACAAATGCTTTCAAAAAAGCAATTGTTAAACTTAACCAAGAAAGCAAAGATATTGACTTTTTCCAAGGAATGTAGTTAAATAGTAAAAGATGAAACACACGGCTAAGTGTATAACAAAAGAATCGTGTAAATCAATCGATTGAAAGGAGTGAATACGATGGGTATCAGAAAATATAGACCATATACCCCTTCAAGAAGACACATGACTTCTTCTACATTTGAAGAAATCACAAAAACAACTCCTGAGAAATCTTTAATTGTTACTTTAAAGAAAAATTCAGGTAGAAACAATCAAGGGAAAATCACAGTTCGTCACCGTGGCGGCGGCGCAACAATCAAATACAGAATCATCGACTTCAAACGTAATAAAGATGGTGTTCCAGCTACAGTAGTAGGTATCGAATACGATCCAAACAGAACAGCTAACATTGCTTTATTAGCATATGCAGACGGTGAAAAACGTTATATCATCGCACCATTAGGATTAAAAGTTGGTGAAACACTTATGAGTGGAGAAACAGCTGAAATCAAAGTTGGTAACTGTCTTGAAATGAAAGATATGCCAGTAGGTGCTACAATCCACAATATCGAAATGAAACCTGGTAAAGGTGGACAACTTGTTCGTTCTGCTGGTATGTCAGCTCAATTAATGGCTAAAGAAGGCAAATATGCAACAGTTAAATTACCATCAGGTGAAATGAGATTATTACCAATCAACTGCCGTGCTACAATCGGTCAAGTTGGTAACATTGATCACGAACTTATCAACATCGGTAAAGCTGGACGTAAACGTCACATGGGTATTCGTCCAACAGTTCGTGGTTCTGTAATGAACCCTAACGATCACCCACACGGTGGTGGTGAAGGTAGATCACCAATCGGTAGACCAAATCCATGTACTCCATGGGGTAAACCAGCTCTTGGATACAAAACAAGAAAGAAAAACAAACATTCTAATAAATATATTGTACGTCCACGTAACAAATAATAACGTGGTTGCGTGAAAGGAGGCATCATAATGGCTCGTTCCATCAAAAAAGGACCATTTGCTGACGCACACTTACTTAAAAAAGTAGATGCTATGAATGCAGCAGATGATAAAAAAGTAATTAAAACATGGTCACGTCGTTCAACAATCTTCCCTTCAATGGTAGGTCACACTATCGCTGTACATGACGGTAGAAAACATGTACCTGTATTCGTTACAGAAGATATGGTAGGACACAAATTAGGTGAGTTTGCATTAACAAGAACATACCGTGGACATGGTAAAGATGCAGAGAAAAAATCAAGAGTTCGCTAATAATTAATTAACGGAAGGAGGTCTTTGAAATGGCAAAAGGACATAGAAGCCAGATTAAAAAAGAGAGAAACGCTCAAAAAGACTCAAGACCAAAAGCTAGAGTAACATTCGTACGTTTATCAAGTACAAAAGCAAACATCGTGTTAGATCAAATCAAAGGTAAAGATGTTAATACAGCATTAGCTATCTTAGCATACACACCAAGATGGGGCGCACGTGTAATTGAGAAAGTATTAAAATCAGCAATCGCAAATGCTGAACACAACATGGGTATGGACGTATCAACATTATATGTTGAAGAAGCATTCTCAACAAAAGGACCAACAATGAAGAGAATTCGTCCTCGTGCTCAAGGTCGTGCATATCAAATTCAAAAACAAACTAGCCACATCACAGTGGTATTAAATGCGAGATAAGGAGGGTACTCATGGGCCAAAAGGTAAATCCACATGGATTAAGAGTTGGTGTTATCAAAGAATGGGATGCTAAATGGTATGCTGATAAAAAAGACTTTGCTAACAACCTTGTAGAAGATGATAAAATTAGAAAATTCATCAAGAAAAAATTATATGCCGCTGGTATCGATAAAGTAGAAATCGAAAGAATGTCTAAACGTGTTAAAGTACATGTTCACACATCTAAACCAGGTATCGTAATCGGTAAAGGTGGAGCATCTATTGATGCACTTCGTAAAGAAGTAGAAAAATTAACAGCAAACAAAGTTGCTATCAACATTGTTGAAGTTAAAAGACCAGAAGCTTGTGCTCAATTAGTAGCAGAAAACATCGCACTTCAATTAGAAAACCGTGTTTCTTTCCGTCGTGCTATGAAACAAGCAATGGGTAAATCTTTCAAAGCTGGTGGAAAAGGTATTAAAGTTGCATGTTCAGGTCGTTTAGGCGGTGCTGAAATGGCTCGTACTGAATCTTATTCAGAAGGTAATATTCCACTTCAAACATTAAGAGCTGATATCGAGTATGGATTTGCTGAAGCAGATACAACATACGGTAAAATCGGTGTTAAAGTATGGATCTACAAAGGAGAAGTACTTCCAACTAAAGCTAAAAAGGAAGGGAGCGATAACTAATGTTAATGCCTAAAAGAGTAAAACGTCGTAAACAATTCCGTGGGCGTATGACAGGTAAAGCTACCCGTGGTAACAAAATCACTTATGGTGAATACGGTATTGTTGCAATGGAGCCAGCTTGGATCACATCTAGACAAATCGAAGCAGCTCGTATTGCCATGACACGTTACATTAAACGTGGTGGTAAAGTATGGATTAAAATCTTCCCAGATAAACCAGTAACAGCTAAACCAGCTGAAACACGAATGGGTTCTGGTAAAGGTTCATTAGAATATTGGGTAGCAGTTGTTAAACCAGGCAGAGTTATGTTTGAGTTAGCAGGTGTAGCAGAAGAAACAGCTAGAGAAGCTTTAAGACTTGCAGTTCACAAATTACCAATGAAATGCAAAATCGTTTCTCGTGCTGAACAAGAAATGGCAGGTGATGGTAGTGAAGAGTAGAGCATTCTTAGAAGATATAAGAACTAAATCAGCTGAAGAATTACACGTTGAATTGGTAAATGCGAAAAAAGAACTTTTTAACTTAAGATTCCAAAACGCTACCAATCAATTAGATAATACAGCAAGAATCAAAGAAGTAAGAAAGAATATCGCACGTATTCAAACTATTATTACACAAAAAGCAACTGTGTAATAGAGAGGAGGCAAGCTCGTGTCAGAAAGAAATTTACGTAAAACATTAATTGGTAATGTAGTTAGCAATAAAATGGACAAAACTATTACTGTAGCGGTTGTTAACAATGTTAAGCATCCTCTTTACGGAAAAATCGTAAAAAGAACTTACAAATTACACGCTCATGATGAAAATAATGAGTGCCAAATCGGTGATAGAGTTAAAGTTATGGAAACAAGACCTTTATCTAAATCTAAACGTTTTAGACTTGTTGAAATAGTAGAAAGAGCGAAATAATAATAGAAATCTTGAAAGGAGGTCACTTCTCATGATACAACAAGAGAGTAGATTAAGAGTAGCTGATAACACAGGAGCTAAAGAGATTCTTTGTATCCGTGTTCTTGGTGGCTCAACAAGAAGATATGGTAACATTGGTGATGTTATCGTAGCTACAGTTAAAGACGCAACACCAGGCGGCGTTGTTAAAAAAGGTGACGTAGTTAAAGCTGTTATCGTTCGTACTAAAAAAGGTGTTAGACGTCAAGACGGTTCTTACATCAAATTCGATGAAAATGCAGCAGTAATCATTAAAGAAGACAAAAATCCAAGAGGTACACGTATCTTTGGACCAGTAGCAAGAGAGTTAAGAGAAAAGAAATACACAAAAATCTTATCACTTGCTCCAGAAGTACTATAAGGAGGTGTGAATAGTGAAAACTAAACTTAAAAAAGGCGATAGAGTAGTAATTATCGCTGGTAAAGACAAAGGTAAAGAAGGCAATATCACTTTCATCGATCGTAAAAATGGCCGCGTTGTTGTTGAAGGTTGTAACATGATTACAAAACACCAAAAAGCAAACGCTGTTAACCAAGGTGGTTTAATCGAGAAAGAAGCACCTATTCACATGTCAAATGTAATGTACGTGCACAATGGGAAACCAGCACGTTTAGGTGCAGAAATTAAAGACGGTAAAAAAGTTCGCGTTGCTATCGTTAACAAAGAACGTATCGTTATTGAATAATTAGCGGAAGGAGGACAATGACGATGAGTAGATTAAGAGAAACATATAAAAATGAAATCATGGGTGCTATGACAGCTAAATTTGGTTACAAAAACCAAATGCAAGTACCAAAAATTGAAAAAATCGTAATCAACATGGGTGTTGGTGAAGCTAGAGATAATGCTAAAGTATTAGAAAATGCTGTTGGCGATATGCAAATGATTTCTGGTCAAAAACCAGTTATCACTAAAGCTAAAAATTCAGTTGCTGCATTCAAACTTCGTGAAGGAATGCCAATCGGATGTAAAGTAACACTTCGTGGTGAAAAAATGTACGAGTTCTTAGATCGTTTAGTAAACTTAGCTCTTCCACGTGTACGTGACTTCCGTGGTGTAAGCGCTACTGCTTTCGATGGTCGTGGTAACTACGCGTTAGGTATCAAAGAACAACTTATTTTCCCAGAAGTAGAGTACGATAAAATTGATAAAGTTCGTGGTATGGACGTAATTATTGTAACAACAGCTCACACAGATGAAGAAGCTCGTGAACTGTTAACACAATTCGGTATGCCTTTTCAAAAATAAGGAGGGTAAATAGAATGGCAAAGAAATCTATGAAAGTTAAGCAACAAAGACCTGCTAAATTTTCAACTCAAGCTTATACAAGATGCCGTATCTGTGGACGTCCACATGCATACATTAGAAAATTCGGTATCTGCCGTATTTGTTTCAGAGAATTAGCATACAAAGGTCAAATCCCTGGCGTTAAAAAAGCTAGCTGGTAAGAGAAGGAAAGGAGGCAAATATTATGACAATGAGCGATCCTATTGCAGATATGTTAACAAGAATCAGAAACGCGAACATTGCGAAACACGACGTAGTTGAGGTTCCTGCTTCAAAAATGAAAAAAGCGATTTCTGAAATCCTTGTAAATGAGGGTTATATCAAAGGATACGAAGTGAAAGAAGATGGAGTTAAATCTACAATTCGTATGACTTTAAAATATGGTAAAGACAAAAATGAAAAAGTAATTTCAGGTATTAAAAAGATTTCTAAACCAGGTCTTCGTGTATACGCAGACACAGACAACTTACCAAAAGTTCTTGGTGGTCTTGGTACAGCGATTATCTCTACAAACAAAGGTGTAATCACTGACAAAGAAGCTAGAAAATTAGGTGTTGGTGGCGAAGTAATCGCATTTATCTGGTAATAAGCAAAATAAGTTAAGGAGGTGCCATTTATGTCACGTATTGGTAAACAACCAATCGCGGTTCCAGCAGGTGTTACAGTAACAATTAGTCCAGCTAATGAAGTTGTTGTAAAAGGTCCAAAAGGAACTCTTACTCAAACATTCGATACAGCAATGAACATTGCTTTAGAAGAAAATCAAGTTGTGGTAACAAGACCAAACGACTTAAAAAGAAATAGATCTCTTCATGGTTTAACAAGAACACTTATTGCTAACATGATTGAAGGTGTAACTAATGGTTTCACAAAAGTGTTAGAAATCAATGGTGTTGGATATAGAGCACAAAAACAAGGTAAAAAATTAGTTCTTTCTTTAGGGTATTCTCACCCAGTTGAAATGGAAGATCCAGAAGGTCTTTCAACAGCAGTAGATGGAAACAAAATCACAGTATCAGGTATCGATAAAGCAGCTGTAGGTCAATTTGCAGCAGAAATTAGAGATAAACGTAGACCAGAGCCATACAAAGGTAAAGGTATTAAATACATTGATGAAGTTATCCGTCGTAAAGAAGGTAAAACAGGTAAAAAATAATAAGTAAAGGAGTGACATCCGGATGATCAGAAAACAATCTCGTAGCAAGATTCGTGTTAAGAAACACAACAGAATGCGTAACAAGATTCAAGGTACTGCACAAAGACCAAGACTTGCTGTATTCAGAAGTGAAAAACACATCTACGCTCAAATCATAGATGATATGACAGGAACAACTTTAGCAGCAGCATCAACAGTTGAAAAAGAAATTGCATCTACATTAGAAGCAACTTCAAACGTAGCAGCAGCAGAAGCAGTTGGTACAGCAATCGCTAAAAAAGCAGCAGCTAAAGGTATTGAAAATGTAGTATTCGACCGTGGTGGTTTCTTATATCATGGTAGAGTAAAAGCATTAGCTGACGCAGCTCGTGAAGCTGGGTTACAATTCTAGTAAAGGAGGGAAATAAAGAACATGGCTAAAAGATTAAGCATTGATCCAAGCACAATGGATCTTCAAGAAAAAGTTGTTACAATTAAACGTGTAACAAAAGTAGTTAAAGGTGGTCGTACTTTCCGTTTCTCTGCTTTAGTAGTAGTTGGTGACGGTAACGGTCATGTTGGTGTAGGCTTAGGAAAAGCTATGGAAATTCCAAATGCTATTCAAAAAGCTATCGACGATGCTAAGAAAAACCTTATCTTCATCGAAAGAAACGATGTAGATAGTATCCATCATGAATGGATTGGTGAATTTGGAAGTGCTAGAGTACTTCTTAAACCAGCTAAAGAAGGTACTGGAGTTATCGCAGGTGGTCCAGCTCGTGCTGTACTTGAACTTGCAGGTATCCGTAACATCAGAACTAAATCTTTAGGATCAAACAACAAGAAAAACGTAGTTCACGCTACAATCGAAGGTCTTGCAGGATTAAAAACACCTTCAGAAGTTGCTAGATTACGTGGAAAATCAGTAGAAGAGCTTTTAGGTTAATAGGAGGAAGAGTCAATGGCAAAGATCAAAGTAACTTTAGTTAGATCTACAATCGGGGCTATTCCAAAACATAAAAAAACTGTAGAAGCCCTTGGATTAAGAAAAACAAACAGTTCAAACATTCACGAAGATAATGCAGCTATCCGTGGAATGGTTAAACAAGTTAGTCACTTAGTAAAAGTTGAAGAAATCAACGAGTAATAAATAGATATCAAAAGAAGGAGGTGCCAAAGACATGAACTTAAGTACATTAAGACCAAATGAAGGTTCAAAAAGATCTTCTTTCCGTGTAGGTAGAGGACATGGTTCAGGTAACGGTAAACAAGCTGGTAAAGGACACAAAGGACAAAAAGCTAGAAGTGGTGGTGGAGTTAGACCTGGTTTCGAAGGTGGACAAATGCCATTATACAGAAGACTTCCTAAACGTGGATTCACAAACCGTAACAGCGTTGAGATCGTTGGAATCAATGTGGATTTATTAAACCGTTTCGAAGATGGTGCTGTTGTAACAGTTGAATCTATGATTCAAGCTGGTATCATCAAAAACCCAAGAGATGGTGTTAAAATCCTTGGTAAAGGTGAAATCACTAAAAAATTAACAGTTCAAGCTAACGCTTTCAGTGCTAGTGCGAAAGAAAAAATTGAAGCAGTGGGTGGAAAAACAGAAGAGGTGATGTAGGTGGATCTATTCAAAACTCTTAAGAATGCTTGGAGAGTGCCAGAACTACGTAAGAAAATTTTATTCACACTTTGGATGTTTCTTTTTATCAGAATTGGTGTTGCTATAACGGCTCCTGGTGTAAACCGTGATGCTATCGTAGCGAGCACCAGTACTGCATCAGATTTTATGAACATGATCACAGGTGGTGCTCATAAAGAATTAGCGATATTTGCTTTAGGAGTAGGACCATATATCACCGCTAGTATTATCATGCAGCTTCTTCAAATTGCAATTACTAAGCTAGAAGAATTGGCAAAAGAAGGGGAACAAGGTAGAAAGAAAATAAACCAATATACACGTTATGTAACATTAGGTTTAGCAATACTTCAATCTTGGGCAACTACATTCATGGCTTCTAGAAGTGGTGTGCTAGTAGATAATTCAATTCCTACATTCTTACTTGTAATGTTATCATTCATCGCAGGTTCAATGCTTGTAATGTGGATTGGTGAACAAATTACAGCTAAAGGTGTTGGAAATGGTATATCTTTATATATCTTCATTAGTATTATTTACTCACTACCTACTAATTTAAAAGGCTTGTATGACACAAACGGTTATGTTATCCCAACGATTGTATTAATTGTATTTGTACTTTTAATTGGGTTTGCAGTATTTATGGCCCAAGGTGAGAGACGAGTAGCCGTACAATATGCTAAGCGAACAGCTGGACGCAAGGTATACGGTGGTCAATCACAACATATACCTATTAAGGTAAATTTAGCAGGTGTAATGCCTATTATCTTTGCTATGTCTATTATGAACTTCCCACAAATTGTAACAAATTTAGTTGGAGCTCAGGCAACAGGCATTTGGGCAACGATTTTAGGATGGCTTAACTGGACTAGACCAGTGGGCACAGTGATCTATATTGTACTCATTTTTGCATTCGCCTTTTTCTATTCAACGATTGCATTCAATCCTATGGAAATTGCATCAAATATGAAAAAAGGTGGTGGCTTCATTCCTGGTATTAGACCAGGTAAACCAACTTCAGATTATTTAACAGATGTAGCGAATCGTATTACATTGTTAGGAGCTATTTTCTTAGCAATCTTAGCAATTGTACCATTACTTTTCCAATATATCTTTAATATTCAAGTTGCGTTCTCAGGAACTTCACTTCTCATCGTAGTAGGTGTTGTACTTGAAACACTTAAACAAATTGAGTCACAAATGTTAATGAGACACTATAAAGGATTTTTATAAAATAAAACGGGGGTTGCCGCTATGAGATTAATATTATTAGGTGCACCTGGCGCAGGTAAAGGTACACAAGCAGAAATGCTAACAAAACTATATGATATTCCATGTATCTCTACAGGAAATATTTTTAGAGAACATATCTCTAATAATACTGAGCTAGGACAAAAAGCTAAAGCATACATGGATGAAGGAAAATTGGTACCAGATTCTCTTGTTATAGAGCTTGTTAAAAGTAGAATTACACAAGATGATTGTAAGAATGGGATGATCTTCGATGGTTTCCCAAGAACTATTCCTCAAGCTGAGGCATTAGATGTAATGCTCAAAGAGTTAAATATACCAATTGACTATGTTGTCAATGTAGATGTACCAGATGAGATGATCGTTGATCGTATGGCTGGTAGAACAGTTTGCCCTAGCTGCGGCGCTTCTTACCATAAAATAAATAAACCAGAAGCAGTTGCTGGTAAGTGTGATCTTTGTGGGGCAGACCTTATTCAGAGAGAAGACGACAAAGCAGAAACTGTAATGAAGAGATTAAATGTTTACCATGAACAAACTGAACCTTTAATCGCTTACTACAAAGAGCAAGGCAAAGTACTTGATATCGATGGTGTAGGCGCAGTTGAAGAAGTACGTGACAGGGTAAAACAAGCATTAGGAGTGAAGTAAGAATGCCAATTCACATAAAGTCAGCTGATGAAATTAGCTTGATGAGAGAGGCAGCACAAATTCTAATAGAAGCCCACGAAATCGTAGCTTCACATATAAGAGAAGGCATTACAACTAAAGAACTTGATCAGATTGCTGAGAAATTCATTAGAAGTAAGCACGCATATCCTTCATTCTTAAATTATCATGGTTATCCTGGTTCAGCTTGTATCTCTATTAATGATGAAGTTGTTCACGGAATCCCTGGTAAGAGAAAGCTACAACAAGGAGACATAGTAAGTGTTGACCTTGGGGTATACTATAAGGGATATCACTCAGATGCTGCAAGAACCTATCCTGTTGGTGAAGTATCTGCCGATAAGTTAAAACTTATAGAAGTAACAAAACAATCGTTCTTTGAAGGTTTAAAATATGCTAAACCTGGGAATCATTTAAGTCAGATATCAGAAGCAATTCAGAAGTATGCTGAAAGCTTTGGTTATGGTGTAGTGAGAGACCTTGTTGGGCATGGGATAGGAAAAGAATTGCATGAAGAACCACAAGTTCCAAACTACAAAACACCTGGAAGAGGACCCAAACTCCAAAAAGGTATGGTGCTGGCAATTGAACCTATGATAAACATGGGAACATGGCAGGTAAGAGCACTAGATGATGATTGGACGTTCGTAACACGAGATGGAATGGCATCAGCTCACTATGAGAACACAGTGGTTATTACAGATGATATTCCAGAAATACTTACATTACGTAAGTAAGAGGTGATTAAATGAATAACGAGTATTCACTAGGGCAGATTGTTTTCTCAAAGTGCGGGCGTGATCAAGGGAGACCATTCATAATTGTAAGTATTGAAGAAGAATATGTTTACTTAGTTGATGGCGCTCTGCGCAAAGTAGATAGTCCTAAATTAAAGAAGAAAAAGCATATTCAACGTACGCTAACAACTGTTGAATGGATTAAACAAAAAATCATAGAAGAAAATCGTCTCACGAACAGTGATGTAAGGCGAGCTCTTGAAGAGTATCTAGGGCAATCTTCTGTGTAAGAGGAGGTTTGTAACTTGGCTAAAAGTGATGTTATTGAAGTAGAGGGAACAGTGATAGAAAAGTTACCAAATGCAATGTTTAAAGTTGAGATTGAAGGAGGACATATTGTTCTTGGTCATATCTCAGGTAAACTTCGTATGAACTTCATCCGTGTTTTACCGGGTGATAAGGTAACAATTGAACTTTCTCCATATGATTTAACCAAGGGACGCATCATCTGGCGTTCTAAATAAATGGTATAAAAGAAAGGAGAACAGAAAATGAAAGTACGCCCATCAGTAAAAAAGATTTGCGAAAAATGTAAAGTAATTAAAAGAAAAGGTCGTGTTTGCGTTATCTGTGAAAATCCAAAACACAAACAAAAACAAGGCTAATAATCCCAGCCATATACTAATATAAACTTTGCGTAACAAACATTGCTTTATGTAAGTTTTTAGTATATAATGTTGTGTGGTGATTTAAGCTAGAAGCGGCTGCGGCATAGAGTCATTTATGCTGTTATATATATATTTTTAATTTAAAACCTATAGGAGGTGCGAAACAAGTATGGCACGTATTGCAGGTGTAGACTTACCAAGAAATAAACGTGTTGAAATCGGTCTTACTTATATTTATGGTATTGGCCGTCCAACTTCTCGTCAAATTTTAACAGAAGCTGGTATTGATTTCGATACACGCGTTGTGGACTTAACTGAAGAACAAGTAGCTAAAATTCGTGAACTTATTGATAAAACAACTTTAGTAGAAGGTGATCTTCGTAGAGAAATCGCTTTAAACATTAAGAGATTAATGGAAATCGGTTGTTATAGAGGAATCCGTCACAGACGTGGCCTTCCAGTAAGAGGACAAAAAACAAAAACTAATGCTCGTACACGTAAAGGTCCTAAAAAGACTGTAGCTAACAAGAAAAAATAGTAAATAAAGGAGGTTAAGACACAATGGCAGTTGCAAAAAAAGGCGGCAAAAAAGTTGTTACACGTAAACGCCGTGATAGAAAAAACGTTGAACGTGGTGTTGCTCACATTCAATCAACATTCAACAATACAATGGTAACATTAACAGATACAAACGGAAATGCTCTTTCATGGGCAAGTGCAGGTGGACTTGGATTCAGAGGTTCAAGAAAATCTACACCATATGCAGCTCAAATGGCAGCAGAAACTGCAGCTAAAGCAGCTATGGAGCACGGTTTAAAAGCAGTAGAAGTTATGGTAAAAGGACCAGGATCTGGTAGAGAAGCAGCTATTCGTGCGCTTCAAGCAGCTGGACTTGAAGTAACATTAATCAAAGACGTTACTCCAGTTCCACACAACGGATGCCGTCCACCAAAACGTAGAAGAGTCTAATAGGAGGGTAAAAATGGCTAGATATATTGGTTCTAAATGTAAACAATGTCGTCGTGAAGGAAAAAAATTATTCCTTAAAGGTGAAAGATGTTATTCTGCTGCTTGTTCAGTAGAAAAAAGACCATACGCTCCAGGGCAACACGGTCAAAACAAAACAAAACTTTCTGGTTACGGCACACAATTAAGAGAAAAACAAAAAGCAAAAAGAATCTACGGTGTTCTTGAAGGTAAATTCAGAACATACTTCGAAGAAGCTGATCGTAAACAAGGAATCACAGGTGAAAACTTACTTCGTCTCCTTGAACTTCGTTTAGATAACGTAGTATTCCGTCTTGGTCTTGGTCGTTCAAGAACAGAAGCAAGACAAGTTGTAAGACACAACCTTATTACTGTAAACGGTAAAAGAGTTAACATCCCATCTTACCAAGTTAAAGTTGGTGATGTAATTGAAGTTAAAGAAGATGCTAAATCATTCGAACGCTTCAAACTTACTACAGAAGTAACAGGATCTCGTATTGTTCCAGAATGGTTAGAAGGGGATATCGAAAACCTTAGAGGTACAGTTAAAGCTCTTCCAACTAGAGAACAAATCGATACAGATGTAGAAGAAACACTTATCGTTGAGCTTTACTCTAAGTAATAGTTCGTCACCCTCAATATTTTATTTTAAAACCAAAGGAGGGTTTATCCGGTGTTGGAATTTGAAAAACCACAAATTGAGATTAAAGAATTATCTGCCGATGGTAAATATGGATGCTTTGTAGTTGAACCTTTAGAAAGAGGATATGGGATTACACTAGGCAATAGCTTACGTCGTATCCTTTCTTCTTCTCTTCCTGGTTCTGCTATCAGCAGTATCAAAATTGATGGAGTTCTTCATGAGTTCAGTTCAATTCCAGGCGTTAAAGAAGACGTTATTGAAATTATGCTTAACTTAAAAGGACTTGCTATCAGAGATACAAGCCAAAATATGGAGCCAAAAGTAATTTATATTGAAAAATCAGGTGAAGGTGCAGTTACTGCTGCTGATATTAAATGCGGCCCAGAAATTGAAATCCTTAACTTAGATCATCATATTGCTACTTTAAGCGGTGGAGCAAATTCAAACCTTTGCATTGAAATGACAGTAACAACTGGTCGTGGATATCAAGGGGTTGATAAACTTAAGAAAACAGACCTTCCAATTGGAGTTATCCCTGTTGATGCTAACTACACACCTGTAGAACGCGTTAACTTCATCGTAGAAGACACACGTGTTGGGCAACAAACAGATTATGATAAACTTACATTAGAGGTTTGGACAAATGGAACACTTAAACCAGATGAAGCTGTATCTTTAGCTGCAAAAGTTTTAAGTGAGCATTTAAACTTATTCATTGATTTATCTGAAAATGCACGTACTACAGAAATCATGGTAACAAAAGAAGATGATTCTAAAGAAAAAACTTTAGAAATGACAATAGAAGAGTTAGACCTCTCTGTTAGATCATTCAACTGCTTAAAACGTGCGGGAATTAATACAGTTGAAGACTTAACTAATAAAACTGAAGAGGAAATGATGAAAGTTCGTAACCTTGGACGTAAATCATTAGAAGAGGTATTCCAAAAACTCGAAGAACTTGGATTTGCACTTAAACCAAGTGAAGATTAAGAACAACAACTAAGGAGGTTAGGGCATGGCTGGACAAAGAAAGCTCGGACGTGACGCTGCAGGTCGTAAAGCGTTACTTCGTAACCAAGTTACAAATCTCTTATACCACGGTAAGATTAAAACAACTACACCTAAAGCTAAAGAGATTCGTAAAATCGCAGAAGGCTTAATTGCTATGGCAGTTCGCGAACAAAACAATTTTGAAGAAGTTACAATTAAAACTAGACAACCTAAAGTAGACGCTAACGGTAAACGCGTTAAAGAAGTTGTAGATGGTAAAAAAGTAACTGTATATGATGAAGTAGAAAAAACTATCAAAAAAGATAGCGCTACTCGTTTACATGCTAGAAGACAAATGTTAAAGGTATTATACCCTGTAACAGAAGTTCAAGCTGGCAAAAGAAGACAAGCTAAAAAAGTTGACATGTGTGACAAATTATTTAGCGAAATCGCACCTAAATACACAGACCGTAATGGTGGTTACACAAGAATCATCAAAATCGGACCACGTAAAGGTGACGGTGCAGAAGAAGTTATTATCGAATTAGTATAATATCTAGGGATTAAGGATTTGTTCTTAATCCCTTTTCTGATATATAGAGATAGTTATTCAT
This sequence comes from Cellulosilyticum sp., assembly GCF_982396655.1. NCBI lineage: Bacteria > Bacillati > Bacillota > Clostridia > Lachnospirales > Cellulosilyticaceae > Cellulosilyticum > Cellulosilyticum sp. Next base: position 46,643 of record NZ_CEVXFV010000019.1, read on the forward strand.
AGGAATTATACAATAGGAGCGTATATTAATAAGGCTATATTGAATGTATTTACTTATATATGGATCTAAGTGGTTTACAAATATACATTATACGGTACAATGAGAAGAGTGTACTTGAGTTTATAAACCATTTAGATATATATATAACTAACTAAAGAGGTGAGACCTATGGAAAAGATAAATAATCTTAAGATAGATAATCTTATAGAAGCTAAAGATATAGTATTTGAGTATTATAATTATGATGAAAACGGAGAAAAAAAAGAAGCTATTAAAGCCCTTAATCATATTAATTTGTCTATTAAAGAAGGGGAGTTTGTAGTTATATTAGGTCATAATGGTTCGGGGAAATCTACTTTTGCAAAGCACCTAAATGCTATTTTAACACCTAAGGAAGGGACTTTGTTTGTACGTGGCATTGATGCAACAAAAGAAGAAAATGTATGGGATATTCGTAAAGAAGTAGGTATGGTATTTCAAAATCCTGATAATCAGATTGTAGCCACAATTATTGAGGAAGATGTAGCCTTTGGACCAGAAAACTTAGGGATAGAACCTGAGGAGATTAGAAGACGTGTAGATGATGCATTAGAGACTGTAGGGATGACGGAATACAAAAGGTTATCACCCAATCAACTTTCAGGTGGTCAAAAGCAAAGAATTGCTATTGCCGGTGTTATTGCAATGAAGCCTAAATGCATTGTTTTTGATGAATCGACAGCTATGCTTGACCCTATTGGTAGAAGGCAAGTAATGGAGACTATGCAAAAATTAAATAAGGAGTATGGTATTACGATTATCCATATTACGCACTATATGCAGGAAGCCATCTTAGCAGATAGAATTGTAGTTATTGAAAAGGGTGAGGTTTTATTACAAGGTTCACCTAAAGAAGTATTTAAAGAAGTAGAGCTTCTTAAGAAAATAGGTTTAGATGTGCCAGATACAACTTATCTTATGTATTTGTTAAATAAAGAAGGATTTGACTTTAAGTCTGATCTATTAACGGTAGAAGAGGTGGCAGAGGCAATATGGCAATCAAGATAGAACATTTAACACACATATATAATGAAGGAATGCCTTTTGAAAAAAAGGCTTTAGATGATATCAATATTAATATTGAACAAGGTGAATTCGTAGGAATTATTGGACATACTGGTTCTGGTAAAAGTACATTGATTCAAATGTTTAACGGTCTTTTAAAACCTACAAGTGGCAATGTATTTATTAACGGAAAGAACATTCATGGAGAAGGTGTTAATAAGAAAGAGGTAAGACAACAAGTAGGATTAGTATTTCAATATCCAGAATATCAACTTTTTGAAATGACAGTTTATGAGGATGTGGCTTTTGGACCTAAAAATTTAGGACTATCAGAAGCAGAGATTAAAGAGCGTGTAGAATATGCATGTAAAGCAATTGGGTTAGATGAAAGTTATTATGAAAAGTCACCTTTTGAACTTTCGGGGGGGCAGAAACGTCGTGTAGCTATTGCAGGTGTATTAGCGATGAAACCTAATATCCTAATATTAGATGAGCCAACAGCAGGATTAGACCCTAAAGGTCGTAATGAATTATTTGAGCAGCTTAAGACAATGCATAAAGAATTAGGCCTTACGATTGTACTTATTTCACATAGTATGGAAGATGTAGCAAGATACGTAAATCGTCTTCTTGTACTTTATAAAGGTAAAAAGGTTCATGAAGGTACACCTAGAGAAGTATTTGCCCATGGCAAGGAGCTCGAAGAAATCGGATTAGCAATGCCACAAATCCGTTATATTATGGAAGCCCTTAAGGCAAAAGGAATGGACATTGATACAGATGTTTTAACTGTAGAAGAAGCAGCGATGAAAATAAAGACATATTTAAGAAGTGGAGGTAAGGCATAGTGATCAGAGATATTACAATTGGACAATATTACCCAACCTCCTCGCCAGTTCATAAGATGGACCCTAGGACAAAGATTCTTATAACATTTGCATATATATTTGGTTTATTTTTTATTAATTCTTTCATTGGATATGCTTTTGTGGCACTATGTTTTTTAGGTGCAGTAAAACTTAGTAAGGTACCGCTTAAATTTATTATGAGAGGTCTTAAGAGTATTGTGTTTATTTTGCTCTTTACAGTCGCCTTGAATATGTTCTTTACCCGTACAGGAAATCCTATTTTTTCATTTTGGATTTTTACAATTACTGATGAAGGTCTTATGATTGCAGCTAAGATGGGTGTAAGATTAATCTTACTTATTGTAGGTTCATCACTCTTGACACTTACAACATCACCAATTGAACTTACAGATGGAATTGAAAATCTGTTAAATCCTTTTAGAAAGATTGGGGTCCCAGCTCATGAGATTGCCATGATGATGAGTATTTCATTGCGTTTCATTCCTATTTTATTAGAAGAAACAGATAAGATTATGAAGGCTCAAATGGCAAGAGGCGCTGATTTTGAATCAGGGAATATTATACAAAGAGCTAAGGCTATGATTCCTATTATGGTACCACTTTTTATTTCAGCATTTAGACGTGCAGAAGAATTAGCTATGGCAATGGAGGCTAGATGCTATAGAGGTGGCGAAGGTAGAACGAGGATGAATAAGCTTTGTTATAAAAAGTTAGATGCATATGCTTTTGCGACAGCAACAGCATTTATGGTAGGATGTATTTTATTATAAAAGCTCTGTAATTATTTTGTTCAGAGTATTAATAGATTAAAAAAAAGTTAATAAATTACTTTGAAAGAGTCAAAGGGGAATGTTATGCAACTAGCTAAATAGTTTAGGGACATTCCCCTTTATTTTTTATAGAGTAGGAACGCGATTTTTAACTTTCCTATCTCCAAACTCAGATTTTAGAGCTCAAATTGTGAAACCCAAATTGTAAAGCCTAAATTTTGAAGTCTAAATTGTGAAACCCAAATTGTAAAGCCCAAACTTTGAAGTCTAAATTGTGAAGCCCAAATTGTGGAGCTTAAACTTTGAAGTCTAAATTGTGGAGCCTAAATTGTGAAACTCAAATTTTGAGTTGATAATGTAAGGTGAGTTGCTTTATTTTAAAGTAGAGAGGAAGAAATTAGTATGAGTGAGTGGAAGATGAGAATTATATTAGAATTAGATTATAAATAGTGGGTTAATCTTGCCTTGAAGAGGTCCTAACTATATAATTTAAATACTATTAGAATTTATATCAATGAGGGAAAATATGAAATTTTATGAGTTAGCAAATCAGTGTTATGTAGCTACATCTATTATAGGATTTAGTTGTAGCGGCTATTTATTATTTTTTGATGGTGATGAGCGTGGATTTTTACGTACTATTTTATTAATAGGCTGGACTATTTTAAGTGGGATGGCTGTATTAAAAATGATAGGGGAGTTAATTATAGAACGCATGATTAAGCGTAATGTACTAGGTGGAATAAAGAAGAGATTAATAGAAAAAGTACATCAGATGATTAATAAGAAGTTAAGCACTACATTATATGTCATACTTATGGCTGGGATGGTTATGGTCAAGATAGGTATGCCGTTTTTAATTAATGGATTATCATAAGAAAATTCGAGGCATTAGGGAATAATTTTAGGTAATTTATGGGTATCCTTATAATGCATAAAGAAATTAATAAGATTATTAGAAATAAAGATAAGGTGTGATAGACTTATATAAAGATGAGTCATTGCATAAAAATAGAGATTGAGCAGGAGGATTTACGTATATGGCAAGATATAAACTAATCGTTGCTTATGATGGGACAAATTACAATGGATTTGCAAGACAGCCTAATGGTATAACAATTGTGGAAACCTTAGAGGAGGCTGTGGAAAAGATTGTACAACATAAAGTATATATTTTAGGTGCAGGTAGAACGGATACAGGCGTACATGCAAAAGGACAATGTTGTATTTTTGATTCAGATACAAAGGTACCTGTAGAGAGACTTGCAAAAGCAATTAATAGTAAATTACCAATGGATATTGCAGTACAGTCTGTGGAGAGGGTAAGCGATGATTTCCATCCACGATTTGGTGCAAAGCGTAAGACATATCGTTATCAGATTTTAAATAGTAAGCAACGTGATCCATTTTCATATAAATATACATTAATGTATCCTTATGAAGTAGATTTAGAAAGAATGAAGACAGCAGCAGCAAAAATGGTGGGGACACATGACTTTAAATGTTTTTGTGCAGCCAAAACAGATGTAAAAGATACTGTGAGAACAATCTATGATATCCACATTTATCAACAGGAAGATTTAATAACTGTGGATATTTGTGGCAATGGATTTTTGTACAATATGGTACGTATTATTATAGGTACATTGTTAAAAGTAAACGAAGGAAAGCTTTCAGCTGATGATATTACTAGGATTATAGAAAGTAAAGATAGAAATTTAGCTGGACCTACAGCCCCACCGCAAGGACTTACAATGTTAAAAATAATTTACGAATAGTAAAATAATCCACAGGAAAAAGCTTGACAGTAGTAGTCGATGATAATATAATATAGGTTGTGTTAATAAGGCCACTTATAAAATCCATTAGCCCCGGATTTTATATGATAATAGAAGAATATTAACTATGTTTTATAAGATCCAAAGGAGGTAAATTTTAATGAGAACAACATACATGGCAAACGCTCAAAATGTTGAAAGACAATGGTATGTTATCGACGCTGAAGGACAAACAGTAGGTAGATTAGCAAGCCAAATCGCAGCAGTATTAAGAGGAAAAAACAAACCAACTTACACACCACACGTGGATTGTGGAGATCACGTTATCGTAATTAACGCTGAGAAAGTTGTATTTACAGGTAAAAAATTAGATCAAAAATTATATAGAAGACACACAGGTTACGCTGGTGGATTAAAAGAAACAACAGCTCGTGAAATGATTGAAACTCACCCAGAAAGAGTTATCATGACAGCAGTAAAAGGTATGCTTCCAAAAAATTCTTTAGGAAGACACATGCTTACAAAACTTCGTGTTTATGCTGGAACAGAACATAACCATGAAGCACAAAAACCAGTAGAATTAAAATTCTAATTAACCGAGAGGAGGAAGTTTTAAATGGCAGCAGTTAGATATTACGGAACAGGTAGACGTAAAAGCTCAGTAGCTAGAGTATACCTTGTACCAGGAACAGGTAAAATTACAATCAATAAAAGAGATATCGAAGAATACTTCGGTTTAGAAACTTTAAAAGTTATCACTCGTCAACCATTAGAACTTACAAATACAGCTTCTAAATTTGATGTACTTGTAAATGTATACGGTGGTGGAACAACTGGACAAGCTGGAGCTATCCGTCACGGAATCAGCCGTGCATTACTTCAAGCTGATGGTGAATTCCGTCCAGCTCTTAAAAAAGCAGGTTTCTTAACAAGGGACCCAAGAATGAAAGAAAGAAAAAAATACGGTCTCAAAGCAGCTCGTCGTGCACCACAATTCTCAAAACGTTAATTGTGTTTTGCAGTTCGAATGCGACTGTATTACAGAAAGCCAATCCTTTGGGATTGGCTTTTTTTATTTATAGAGTAGTAAGGTTAAAATGAGACTTTGTATAAAATGTAATATTTTTGGAGTTAAGTATAATTTATGACGATATATAGTTGTAAGTTATATTCTAATAACTTAGAATGGAAGAGGAGAAAAAAGATATTCACATATTTAGGCAGAAGGTACATATACAAATGAGATATTAGGAGGATTATAATGGCTCAGGATAAAAAAAGGCTGAATGATAAACAACATAAGACATTATTAAGGTTGTTTTTAAAGTCAGCAGGTATTACTTTAATTGTTGGAGCAGTATTAGTCGCAGCGTTAGTTGGTGTATATTATGCATTTTTATATGATGGAAGTGTCGAAACATCATCATCAACACCTGATGTAGTTATTTCAGAGGAAGAGCAAGTTAAAGAGAAGGAAAAAGAAAAACGTGGAGATATTAATCAAACAATCGCTGTTTTTGGCGTTGATAAAGATGGGACAAGAACTGATGTTATATTTGTAGTAAACTTTAATAGTGCAACTAATAAGGCAAAGGTACTTTCTATTCCACGTGATACAAAGGTAAACTGGACAGAAAAGCAGAATGCTAAGCTTAGAGAAGTAGCCGGATATACTCGATCAGTCTCTAAAGTTAATGAGATGACTGCTTATGGTGGCATTGAGAATATTAGAGATTTTACGATTGATGAGATTGAAAATATTTTAGGTGTGAAAATTGATAATTACGTATTAGTGGGCTTAGATTCTTTTAGACAGATAGTAGATGCTATTGGTGGTGTAGAAGTTAATGTTCCTGAATTTAGAGGAAGAGGACTACAATATGATGATTATGAACAAGATTTGCATATTCACTTAGATCCAGGGGTACAAGTATTAAATGGTGAGCAAGCAGAAGGCCTTATACGTTTCCGTAAGGACAACTATGGTAATAGTTATCCAGAAGGTGATAAAGATAGAGTTAAGGTACAACAGGAGTTTTTAGATGCATTTGCAGAAAAAGTGTTAAGTCCATCAATTATTCCAAGGCTATATAGCATTATAAGTACAGTATTTTCTAATGTAAGTACGGATGTAAAACTTACAGAAATACCTACTTACCTTAGTTATTTGAAGGGATTTAGTGCAGATAACATAGAATTTTATATTATAGATGGTGAAGGTGGCATGGAAAATGGTGCTTCATATTACTTCATTGATTATGATAAACTAGATGAAACAATCCAAAAGGTATTTTATGATACAGAGATTGCTACAGGTGAAGCAGGTAGTGAATCAGGAGAAGCTGCAGCAGATGAAGTAGTGATAGATAAAACTGTAACTGTTGAGGTTTATAATGCAACTGGCGTAAAAGGTATTGCGGGTGGTTTCAAAGACAAGCTAGAAAAATTAGGTTACACTGTACCAAAGATAGATAATTATACAAAACAGGATTTAGTTGAAACCTTAGTTTACGCTAAGGATGAGGCTAAAGCAAAACAATTCCTAGAATATTTACCAGCAGGAACAATCGTGGCTACGAGTTCAACAATTGACCAAGATGTACAAATAATCCTAGGAACTGACTATCTACAATAAAAGAATATTGATAAACTTACTTCTTAAAAGGGTTGCTGCAAAATCATTAACGATTTTACAGCAACCCTTTCAATATATATATAGATTAATATTACAATTCACATAACAAATTAACTTCATCTTTTCGGTATGGAGGAAAGACTGTTAATTTGTACTTCACGGTGCAAGCCCCTTTTCTGTGATACCTTTAAGCATAATATCATAATTTAAGTATAATATCATAATAAGTTATTTCCGGAGCAATTTGATAACATCTTGATGAAAGGATACAAGGCGTTTTTTGTGGTGTTGTTTGAGTAGCATAGCGTGCAAGTTTTGTATGCTGAGTTTAGTGTGTTACAAATTTGTGTTACAAATTGCGTAAGGGTACTAACTCTAACTTTTTTATAGGAGGCCACCATCCACACCAATAACCTGTCCTGTTATATAGCCCGAAAGTGGTGAGGCTAGATAAAGGCAGGTATTAGCGATATCTTCAGGCTGTGCTGTTCGACAGAGTGGGATATCTTCTACGAAGGCAGCCTTGTCTTCTTCGGTATATTCTTTCGTCATATCTGTATCAACCCAGCCGCAAGCTACGGCATTAACGCGGATATTAGATGGGCCTAATTCCTTCGCTAGAGCCCTTGTAAGGCCATTGAGGGCGCTTTTACTGGTAGAGTAGGCCACTTCACAAGAGGCCCCTACATTTCCCCAAATAGACGAAATATTGATGATTGTACCGGATTGGTGATGAAGCATGCTTGGTAAGGCATGTTGAATACAATTATATGCAGAATTTAAGTTAATAGACAGAATTTTGTTCCACATATCAGGTGTGGTATCTGTGAATAACCCTGTGTAACTTATTCCTGCATTGTTGATAACTATGGTTGGTGTTTGTCCAAATATCATTTTAATATGTTCAAAAAGTTTAGCTGTTATGTCATAAGATGAAACATCTCCATAAAAGTAAGTGGCAGTTAAACCATTATTTATGAATTCATTGTATGTTGCAATGAGGCGTTCTTCGCTAGTTGCACCATTTAAGACAACTTTTGCACCTTTTTTTGCAAAGGCATAGGCAATAGCTTTGCCTATACCTCTTGAAGAACCTGTTACAAGTACAATTTCATTTGAAAAATTCATTTAAATTACCCCCTTAAGTAAGCAATTTCTTCTTTATATAAATTAGTTTTTTTATCAAGCCATGGTGTTTCTAAAATGAGTGGTTTACCTTCTGTAATTGGGTGATGTACAATGCGGTAGAGCGCTTCTTTACCGATTTGATCGACTCCTTTTGGATTTGTTTCATCGGCACCTAAATTAGCGTGACGGTCTTTTTTGGCACCACGTACATTGAGAGAGCCGTTAATATGAAATACTTTAAGTCTATCAAGCCCAACGATTTCATCAAATTGTTTAAGGACACCATCAAAGTCGTTGATAATGTCATAACCACTATCATGAAGATGGCAAGTGTCGAAACAAACGCCGAGTTTCTCGTTATGTTTTACACGGCTAATAATATCTTGAAGCTCTTCAAAGCTTCTACCAATTTCTTTGCCTTTACCAGCCATAGTTTCAAGGCAGATCGTCACAGGGGTATCTGGTGTTAGAATTTCATTAAGGGCAGCGGCAATGCGTTCTACCCCATATTCATAAGTCTTGTCCGTGAATGAACCTGGATGAAGCACAAGATATTGGGCACCGATAGCAGCAGTTCTTTCAATCTCTAAAGCTAAAAATTCTTTAGCGATGGCATAAGTTTCTTCCTTATAAGAAGCTAAGTTAATGATGTATGGCGCATGTACAACAATATCAGAAAGGCCGTATGCTTCCATGAAAGCTTTACCTTCTTTAATTTTGAGATTTTCAATAGGTGAACGTTTTGTATTTTGAGGTGCACCAGTATAAATCATAAAAGTATTTGCACCATAAGAATAAGCTTCTTTAGCAGCAGCGATGAGTCCGCCACTAATTGAAACATGTGAACCAAGTTTTAACATATATAAAATTCCTTTCAAGTTAGCGAAATAATAATTACTATTAAATAGTATATACCAAACATATAGCATATTACACAAAATTACAAGTAAATTACAGAGAGATTAAAGGAAATAATTTTTCCATAAATTGATGTATTATAATAGACATCTAAGTTAGATTTTACTACAATATAGTAGGTATCACACGAGTAAATGTCAAAAAACGCCATAAAGTAGAGAAAGGGTAAAACTAGAATTAATATAACAGCAAATGCTAACAATAAATAAAAGTCTGTGAGTATAAATTTAAAATAGAACATAGAACAACTAAATATCAATGTAATATAGGAGACTCATATTATGAAAAAGAGCAGTAGTAAGTTAAAGAAGGCACAGAAGAAAAAGCTTCGTAAGATTTTTCTGAGAGTTGTTGTCATTACACTCATTATATGTGCAGGAATAATAGGGGCTGGAGCAGTACTATATAATCAGTTTTTGTATAGTGGTGATGGTAGCGACAAGGATTGGAGCTTGAACAAACCACTAGACCCAATTAACAAAAATTTAGCGGTGTTTGGTGTAGATGAAGATGGTTATCGCACAGATGTTATTTTCGTTGTGAACTTCAATAGTGAGACGAATAAGGTAAAGGTTGTATCTGTTCCAAGGGATACTATGGTAGATTGGGATGAAGAGCAAAGAGATAAACTTATGCGTTATACTGGTAAGGTTGCTTATACAACTAAGATTAATGAGATGACCAGTTATTCAGGAATTGAGAATATCCGTGATTTTACTATTGATGAGATTGAAACAATTTTGGATATTAATATTGATAATTATGTCATTGTCACAACAGATGCATTTAGAAAATTAGTAGATGCTATTGGTGGAGTAGAGGTAGAAGTACCAGCCTTAGAAAATGGGCAGGGACTTCACTATGATGACAATTATCAAGATCTTCATATTCATTTAGAACCGGGTCTACAATTATTAGATGGCGAGCAAGCTGAAGGTCTTGTACGTTTCCGTAAAGGTTATGCAGAAGGAGATGTAGGGCGTATTAAAACACAACAAATCTTTTTAGATGCTTTTGCTAAAAGGATATTAAGTCCATCTACATTTGCAAAACTTCCTCAAATTGCTTCAGTTGTTTTTGACACAGTTACAACAGATATAAAACTTAATGAAGTGACAGGTTACTTAAAGTACTTCAAGAACTTTAATAGTGATAACATTTCCTTTTATATTGTACCAGGGGAAGCAGAGTATGTAAGTGCTAAGTGGTACTATGTAATTGATGAGAGTGCGTTACCTGCATTTAGAAATGAAGTATTCCATGATATTGTGCCACCAGCAGAGGACACGTATGAAGTAGATACAACCGTTTCTATTGAAATTTTAAATTCTACAGCAAGAGCAGGACTTGCAGCTAATGCGAAGGTACTACTTGAAAACGCAGGATATACGGTATCAAGCATTGGAAATTATACACCTGCTATATTAGATACAACAGTGATTTATGCAAGAGATTTAGAAAAGGCTACACAGTTCCAGAAATATTTCTTAGGTGCTGAATTAGTTTTAGATACAACACTTGACTATGATATACAAATTGTATTGGGTAATGATGCCCAGTAAGGGGGAATTAAAAAAATGAGGCTTGCAAAGTTTAAGCTCAGAGGAATTGTATTATTTTCAGTTTTAATAAGCACTAATGTAGTTTATGGTGCTATATTACATCAAGAGACGACAACACAGACATTAACAAAAGGTGCAACGCTTACTAATGAAAAGATTTTAAGTGAAATTGGCTGGCGTAATATTAATGTACTTAGGATTAACCTAAATGAACCCAATGTCACTTTAAAACCTATAGAAGCGGCAAATGGCACATCAAGACAGACAGTTTTACAAATGGTAAATGATGCAGGTGCTATAGCAGGGGTTAACTCGGACTTCTTTGACATTTCTACAAGTAGTACACCAAGCTTTGGACCAGTCATTTCTGATGGAGAGCTTAAGCATGCCTATAATAGCAATTATTCCTCGTTAGGACCTAATAAGTATATGGGAACATTTACAATAGACACAAATAATGGTGTTTCAATGGACTATTATGGTGTGTCGCTAAGATTAAATGCTAATGGGACGTTTGTAGGAGCAATGGGAGGGTATAATAATATCCCTTCTAAGCTCTACAGACCAGTGGTTGTAGATTGTACATATTATTCAAATACAAGTAGTATTATTAGTAAGCTTCCAAATACATATACAATTGTAGTAGAAGAAGATGTAGTAACTTATTGTTCAAAATCAAATGAAGCAGTAGATATTCCGAAAAATGGATATGTGATACTTATAGGTGAACAAGATGCTAATAACTACTATAGTCAATTAAAAGTAGGAACAAGCGTCGACTTACAACAATTTTTATATTTAAGTAATGGGCTTACAGAAGCTGTAAGCAATATTAAGTTAGGCATTGGCGGCGGCGGATTAATTATGAAAGATGGCGTAGAATATACAGGTGCAGCACATAAGATTACGCCTACCTCTAATGATCCAAGAACAATAGTTGCTACACTTAAGAATTCTAATGAGGTATTATTAATAACCATTGATGGACGTGGTGACTATAAAGGAATGACACATAGTGACTTAGTCACTTTTCTAAAAAGCTACAATGTAAAAGATGCTATGTATTTCGATGGTGGTGGTTCTACAACAATGGTGGCACGTAATGAAGGTGAAACAGAAGTTACATTGCAAAATAATCCGTCAGATGGTAGTCAAAGAAAAGTAATCAATGGATTAGGTGTCTTTACAACTTCTGAAACAGGAGATGTGGCACAGCTTATAATAGACACAAATTATAATCGCACCTTTGTAGGAGAAAGTATTAGCTTGACTGTTAAAGCTGTAGATGAAAATAGCAATCCAGTAACGCTTAATAAGGACAATATTACATATTCGGTAGCAGGTGTTAATGGAAGGTTTGAAGGTAACAAATTTATCCCAACAAGCAGCGGTAAAGCATTAATTATTGCAAGTTATGATGGGGTTGAAGTAGGTACAGAAATTATTGTATCTGAGAAACCACAAGGTATCCGAATTGAACCTTCTAACTTGCAGGTAGATGAAAATAGTACAAAAACTGTACAAGTTTATGGCATTGATAGTGAAGGGTATAAGTTGCCACTTACAGCAAGTAGTATTACATGGACAAGTGATAACAATACAGTAGGTGCTACGAATAATACTGTTGTAACAAAAGGAAAAGCACTGGCTACACTTACAGCCAACTATAAGGGACTTACAGCTAAGTTGGGTGTAACGGTAGGGAATGTAACATCTGCTATTGAATCTTTTGAAACAAATAAGGCAAGTTGGGGCGGAGATACCTCAACGGTTAAGGGGAATGTTATAGTTTGCAATGACGAAAAGTATAAATATCATGGAACAAAGTCAATTAAAATGACTTATACTTTTGAAAAGTCAGCGAATAAACAGGTCGCATATACTTTATTTGATACACCAATAGAAATTCCAAGTGATGCCATGAGCTTAAATATGTGGCTATATGGTAAAAAACAAGGACATGTGGCAAAAGTAGAAGTAGTAGATAGTAATAACAAGAAATTTTATTTAAAACTCACAGACAATATTAATTTTGAAGGCTGGAAATATGTAAGTACAGCCTTACCAGAAGATATGGTACTTCCAGCAAAGGTTACAAAGTTCTATACCTATGCAAATTCAGTTAGCGAAAAAACAACAACTGCAGTTTATATAGACCATGTTTCTATTACAAGAGGGTTTAAAGACAGAGAAGGCATTAGTGTAAGAGATGATTATCGCTTTGATCCATGGTATAAGGAAACATTACAGGACCCTACTGGTGACCAGTATGTTATAAATGCAGTAGGTGGTACAAAAGTAGAGAGTATGCTACTTAGTAAAGAAACAACTAATAAGATAGCAAATCAGCTTTCAAATAAAAGTAGTTTAGTGGTGATGGCATCAGGTAATAATTTAAGTTTGCCACTAACAGCAAATAGCATAGCTTATAAAAATACTTATGAGGTCAAAGATTATAGCAGCACAAGAGTAATCATGGCGGGTACAGATAGTGGTGGGCTTAGAGCAACACAAGCTTCAGCGTGGTTAAATATTAAGTCGGCTATCAGCACCTCAAATGCAAAGAATATTATATTAGTAATGAGCAAAAATCCACTCACACAATTTAGTGATACGGAGGAAGGAAAAGCATTTCATAAGTATTTAAGAGAAACAAGAGAGCAGACTGGCAAAAACATATTCGTTATTACAACTGGTACAACAGGAAATGAAGTAAGAATCGAAGATGGTATTAGATACATAAAAACGAGCGGCTTAAATACAACAACAGATAATGTAAAAGATGCGTCCTTTGTAAAATTTAAAATGGTAGGAGATAAAGTGTATTATACTTTTGAGCCATTTACAGCATCATAAATATTCTAAACAATAAGGAGGTATACTAATGAATAAAAAAGTAAAAATAGCATTAGCCGTAATGGGTATTACAGCAACAACACTTTATGCAGCAGATAACGGTATTGGGTCATCAAATGACCCTCTTGTAACAAAAAGCTATGTAGATCAAAAGGTTGCTGAAATAAGTGGTAGCGTAGGTAATAATAGTAGCATTGCAAAGCAGGTAGAAACACAACAAGCACTTATTGAGAACTTAATGGAAGAAATAGATGAACTTAAAAATGGCCAAAATACAGATAACAATATTTTTGAGGTCGTTGTAGTACAAGAAGGTCAAATCATATTTGGGGCACAAAGTACAGAAATGATTGTAAGAGCAGGTAAGGCGCAAGCAGTAGCATCAGTAGCTGGTGGCCTTCAAGACATTACAAGTGGTGAAGATTTAGGTGAGACAACAGAGATTCCTAAAAATCATTTACTGCTTATTCCTAGAGAAGATGGCAGAGGTCTACTTGCAAATACAAAGCTTACAGTCATGGTAAGAGGTGGCTATACAATACAATAACTTAGTAGGCTAATAGCCGATGGAGGAAAAAATGAAAAAGCAAATAAAAATGTTACTCTATGTCATTTTAGCTATATCCTTGGTAGCATGTGGCTTTGTAGGAATTGGTCGCATTGAGGCAGAACAAGCAGACAAGAGTGTTCAAATCGCAATTAGATATAGCGATGTATTAAGTTTAGCACAGCAAACAGAACAGCCTTTAGAAACTATACTTAAGGAATTTAAGGAGATAGGTGCTACCACCTTATTAGTTAGAGAAAATACAGTAAGTGGTCCAAGTGGTGATTTTTATAATTACAAGGGACAAGGCGAAGTAAGTATTTTAGAAGGGTATATTCTTAAATTCTATTATCCAGAAGTCGCAGAGCTAAAGCCAGAATATAATTACATCGTTACAACAAATGAAGAAGTTGCAACTAATATTTATAAAAACTATCATTTAAAAAACATATATGTAGATGCATTTACAGGGGTTAATCCTGAAAGCGGAGAAGAAACATACTTTATTGAAGTAAGTGATTATGCAAGTGCTCTTACAACAGTAGGGGTAGGATTTAATACAGCAGATTTGAATAAAGCAGCTAGTCTAGGGTATATGATTTCGCCACAAATTAAAAACTGGGATGAACCAACAGAAGAATCACTTCTAAACTTAGTAGATGAACTTAATGCAATTAATAACTTAGGGACAATCTACTTTGCAGATATGACTATTCCAGGTGCAGACACAGAGGTAATGGCACAGCTTATTCGCGAACATCAGCTTGGCTTCATTGAATTTACAAGTAATAAACAAAAAGGTTTTGAAACACTTGCAAAACATTCAAGTGAAAGTGGTGCAGAATATAAAGTAACGCGTCTGCATACATTAACTGACCAACAAGCTAAAACATTTAGAGTTTCAGAAGTAATGGACCGTTACCAATTAGCTTTAAATGAAAGAAATAACCGTGTTTTCTTATTTAAAATGCCAAGTACATTAAATGTAGAAGCAGATAAAACTTATTTACAAGAATGTATTACCAGATTCATTGATATTGCTGAAAAAGACGGATTTACTATTGTAAATGAGACAGTGAACTTTAACTTACCACAAATAAATGTAATCATTGCGATTTTAGCAGGGCTTGGTGCAATTGTGGTATTTATACTTTTACTTAGTGAATTGGGTGCTGTAAAACTAGGGTATATTTTAGGTGCGATAGGTGCAATTGGTTATGTAGGACTTTTAAAGTTAGCACCTTTTATAGCGTATAGAATGATGGCACTATTTGGTGCGATGGTATTTCCAACTTATGCATTACTTATGGGTATTAAGGAAGAACCACGTAATATTAAAGAATCAATTATAGCATTCTTGAAGATTTGTATTATTTCATATGGCGGTGTCTTCACAATAGTAGGCGCATTATCACGTACAAGCTTCGCATTAGGTATTAATTTATTTGCAGGTGTTAAATTTGCACATATCGTACCTATTGCAGCAATTTTAGTAATCCTCGTATATAGAAAACATAAACTTGATTATAATTTCTATAAAGGAGTTTTAAATAAAAAGATTAGCTATGGTGCTTTAATTATTATTGGTATTATTGCAGCGGCATTGCTTATTTATACTTCAAGAACAGGTAACTCAGGCAGTGCTTCAACATTAGAACTTCAATTTAGACAGCTTTTAACAAATGTTTTAGGCGTACGTCCACGTACAAAAGAATTCCTAATCGGTTATCCAATTTTAATGTGTTTATTATTCTATGGTTACAAGGAAGCATATTTACCATTTGTGATATTTGCAGCAATGGGTCCTATTTCATTAGTAAATACTTATGCACATATTCATACACCACTTCTTGTGTCTATGATTAGAAGTGTATACGGTATCTTATTCGGGCTCCTTATTGGACTAGTTGCAATTTGGGTAATTAAATTAATAGGTAAGGTGATTAGAAAATGGCAACTACAAAGCAAATAGTTTTATCAGGGTATTATGGCTTTGATAACATTGGTGATGAAGCGGTACTTTTCTCTATCGTATCACTTCTAAAAAAAGAAATACCAGGTGTACGTATCATGGTACTTTCGAATAATCCAGAAAAGACAAAAGCTACTTATAATGTAGAAAGTGTTAACCGTTGGGATATGAAAACTGTAGCAAAGGTTATCAAACAAAGCGACCTCCTCATTAGTGGAGGAGGAAGCTTATTGCAAGATGTTACAAGTAGTAAAACAATTCCTTACTACTTAGCTATCGTAAAGATTGCACAATTTTATAAGAAGAAAGTCGTGTTTTATTCTCAAGGTATTGGTCCTGTTAACAAAGGATTTAGTAAAACCCTTATGAAAATGATTGTAAATAAAGTAGATGGCATTTATGTAAGGGAACCAGCATCAAAAGCTTTATTACAAGAGATTGGTATTAAAAAGCCAGTGGAAGTTTCAATTGATCCAGTAATTGGTATTAATCTAGGAAGAACGAAGCATGAACCAACAGTAGAAATGAAAAAGCCAGCAGTAGGTGTTTATTTAAGACCATGGCAAAATGAGGCACATGATGAACATTTAATACAGGCTATGCTTCCTACACTTAGACAGCTTATAGCAGAAGGTTACAAACTTTACTTTATTCCTATGCATTATGACCAAGATAGAAGTATTGCACAGACGATTAAAGATAAGCTTATAGAAATGGGACGTGCAGAAAGCAAAAATTTAGAGGCAGAAGTAGAAGTTGTCGATAAAATGCTTTCTATAGAAGAAGTATTAGATTATACAGCAAGTTTTGAAATGATTATAGGGATGAGGTTGCATAGTCTTATTATGGCAGCAGCAGAAAAAGTGCCAATGGTAGCATTATCTTATGATCCAAAAGTAACAGCTTTTATGAAAGAAATTGAACAATCTCAGTACTGTATGGATTCAGGTAAAGTAACTGCAGAAGAATTCAAGGAAAAGATTGAAAGACTCATAATGAATAAAGAAAAACAAAAAGAACAGCTTGTAGAAGTATTTGAGGCTAAGAAAGATAAGATTTACTTACCGCTCAATAAAGTGAAAGAATTGCTGGGGGAGTGAACTCGCATGCTCGTTTTACCATGCTAAGGATAGGATAAAGAGAAAGGCAATGATATCTTTTAGATAAATGGTTTGTTTAGAAGATGTTAGCCAGAGATGGATTGATATTGTAGAATATAGATAGATAAATAGAAGTAATTTAAAAAAGGTGTTACAAGGGGGACTTTGTGGCACCTTTATGTGAGAAAGAAGAAAAATAGGTGACTTGGGTGAGACCAAAGCATAGGAGGATATAATGAACAAGACAATTAAAATATTAGAGGTACCAATTTCTATGGTGACGATGAATGAGGCAGTGGAGCTTGTAGATGGATTTGTAAAATCTGATAAGTTCCATAAGGTTTATACACCTAATCCTGAGATTGTAATGCTTGCAAAAGATAATGCAAATTTTATGGAAGTACTTAAAAAGGCTGATCTTGTCGTGCCAGATGGAATTGGAGTTGTAATTGGATCAAGACTTCAAAAGGGCGAGAACTTACCAGAACGTGTGCCTGGTTATGATCTCGTACAAAATACAATGAAGAGAGCTGTTAAAGAAGGGTATAAATATTATTTCTTCGGAAGTAAACCAGGCGTAGCAGAGCTGGCAGCAGAAAAAATGAGAGAAACATACCCAGGAATCCAAATTGTAGGAACAAGAGATGGGTACTTTAAACCAGAAGATGAAGAAGCAATTATTAAAGATATTAATGAGTCAGGTGCCAATATTTTACTTGTTGCTTTAGGTGCGCCAAAACAAGAAACTTGGATTGAAGAACATGCTTCTTTACTTCCTAATGTAAGAGTTGCTGTAGGTGTAGGCGGTAGTTTAGATGGTATGGCGGGTATTGTAAAGCGTGCACCAATTGCTTTCCAGAAGCTTGGACTTGAGTGGTTTTATAGATTAATGAAGCAACCTTCACGTTTTGTAAGGATGTTAGTACTGCCAAAATTCTTAATAGAGGTATTGTTGTACAAAGGAAAGGGTAAAAATTAAGTAAAAAACAGGTAAAAACCTCTAGTATCATATGAAGAAGAAGTGAACATAAACTTTTAAAGTACTTGCTTTATGTAGAATAGCAACAAAAACTGTATAGCATGATATGTTGATTTTTATAGCATTCTAGGCGTTTTCTATTGAACTTGTACATGAATTCAGGCTGTTTAGGACTATTAGCCAAAATGCTAGAATTGATTTTATAAAAATAGTCAATAGTAAATGTAAAGAAAAATATAGTATAGTAAAGTAAGTCCAAAGACATATGAATTTATCCAAACTAAGGGGGAAATATCTCATGGCAGGTTTAAAATTAAAAAATATTGAAAAAAGATATTCAAATGGCTTCGTAGCAGTTAAAGACTTTAACTTAGACATCGAAGATAAAGAGTTTATCATTTTCGTAGGACCATCAGGATGTGGTAAATCTACTACATTACGTATGATTGCTGGTCTTGAAGAAATTTCATCAGGAGAATTATGGATTGGTGACAAACTTTGTAATGAAGTAGCTCCAAAAGACCGTGACATCGCAATGGTATTCCAAAACTATGCGTTATATCCTCATATGACAGTATATGATAATATGGCATTCGGTTTAAAACTTCGTAAAACTCCAAAAGAAGAAATCGACCGTCGTGTACGTGAAGCAGCAAAAATCCTTGACATCGACCAATGCTTAGATCGTAAACCAAAAGCACTTTCAGGTGGTCAACGTCAACGTGTTGCTATGGGTCGTGCAATTGTTCGTGAACCAAAAGTATTCCTTATGGACGAACCTTTATCAAACCTTGATGCTAAACTTCGTGTACAAATGAGAACAGAAATCTCTAAATTACACTATAGATTAAACACAACATTCATCTACGTAACACATGACCAAGTAGAAGCTATGACACTTGGTACAAGAATCGTAGTTCTTAAAGATGGTGTTATCCAACAAGTAGACTCACCATCAAACCTTTACTCTAAACCACAAAACTTATTCGTTGCTGGGTTCATCGGTTCTCCACAAATGAACATGATTGAAGCTAAAGTAGTTAAAAAAGGTGATGATGTAGTTCTTACATTCGGTAAAGTTGAGATTCCTTTATTAAAAGAAAAAGCTCAAAAACTTATCGCTGGTGGCTATGTAGGTAAAGAAGTAATGCTTGGTATTCGTCCAGAACATATCTGTGAACCATCAACATTATTTGATGAAGAAAAAGAACACTTTGCACCAGGAACAGCTACAGTAGAAGTAGTAGAAATGCTTGGAGCAGAGAAAAACTTCTACATGATTTGTGAAGGAAACAACATTACAGGTCGTTTCGACACATCATGTCAAGCTGGTCCAGATGACACAGTTCAAATCGCATTCGATATGAGAAAAGTTCACGTATTCGATTTAGAAACACAAAAAACAATCACAAACTAATTTGTACATAAAAAAGGTGATAGCAACATTAACGATTGTTAATGTTGCTATCACTTTTTTTGTGAAAAACGAAAAGTAAAATGAAAGAGAGGAATGAAGAATTAGAATTAAAAATGAAAAGTTAAAGATAAAGAGTAAAAATGAAAAAAGAAGAATTAGAAATACAAAGTTAAAAATAAAGAGTATAATATAGAGTGAGCAGGGAAAAGTGAAGAGTGAAGAACTAAAAATGAATAATGAAGAATAAAGAATTAAAAATGAAGAGTATGATATAAAGCAAGAAATTAGAAATGAAAATAATAAAAGAGGTAATAATATAGCAAAGATTTAACCTATCTTTTAGGTTTTTATCTTTCTTATGCTAAAAATTATGGAGGGGTGCCAGAACTTGCAGCCGATTCAAAACATTACGTGGTGTGGATAAGTTAGTATATCTCATTTTAGCTTGACTTCGACTGTAGGGAGGGAGATGGAAAATGAGATATACTAACTTACCCATGCCTCAACACCTCAAAAACGGCTGCCACACCCCGTCATAACACTTTTTTTTGCATTATACTTTTTTTTTACATATAAATAGGATAAAATAGTATCAAAGATACTGCGAATACAAATTATTTAATATTTGGGAGCTGATACACAAATGATATCTAATCAAATTTTACAAAATACAATCGATGGCATTAAAGCCATTACAAGAAGAGAATACTGCATCCTTGATGCAGAATCAAAAATCGTTGTTACAACAGATAGCGATAGAGTAACAGGTGAATACGTACCACAAGTTGAAGCCTTTATTAACTCACAAGCAGATAGCCAAGAAATGCAAGGTTCACATTACTTTAAAATTTATGATGAGTACTTAGTAGAATATGTACTTTCAGTAAGTGGTGGTGATGATGAAGCTTACAAATTAGGTAAAATCGTAGCTTTCCAAATCAAGAGCTTACTTGTAGCTTACAAAGAGCGTTTTGATAGAGATAACTTCATTAAAAATTTACTTTTAGACAACCTCCTGTTAGTAGATATCTATACAAGAGCTAAAAAGTTACATATTAAGAATAATGTACAACGTGTTGTATATCTTATTGAATGTAACGAGAAAAAAGATAGCAGCATGTCAGATATTCTTAGAAATATTTTCCCTGACAAAACGAAAGATTTCGTTACAGCTGTAGATGAGAAAAACATGATTTTAGTAAAAGAAGTTAACTCAGATGATCCAGCAGAAATCGAAAACTATGCAAAAATGATTTATGATACATTAAGTGCAGAAGCAATGAGCAAGGTATATGTGGCTGTAGGTGCTGTTGTTAATGACCTTAAAGATGTATCTAATTCATATAAAGAAGCAAATATGGCACTAGAAGTAGGTAAAATCTTTAACTGTGAAGGCCATATTTCACATTACTCTAAACTTGGTATCGGTAGAATTATTTATCAATTACCACTTTCACTTTGTAAATTATTTATCAAAGAAGTATTAAAAGACAAACGTGTGGATAGTTTCGATGAAGAAACACTTATGACTGTTAACAAATTCTTTGAAAACAGCTTAAACGTTTCAGAAACATCAAGACAGCTTTATATCCATAGAAATACACTTGTTTATAGACTTGACAAATTATTAAAAACAACTGGTTTAGATTTACGTGAATTTGATGATGCAATCGTATTTAAAATCACAATCATGGTAAGCCAATATATGGACTACATGGAAAAACAGAGTCAAAATAGATTATAGAAAAAGAAACCGGTGATTAAAAAATGATTCATTTACAAAACGTGTCAAAAGTTTATTCTAATGGTGCAGTAGGTCTTAATGATGTAAGCCTTACCATTGAAAAAGGGGAATTTGTTTTTATAACAGGAAATAGTGGCTCTGGTAAATCAACATTCTTAAAGTTATTACTTAAGGAAATTGAGCCAGATCATGGGAAGATTATTATTAACAATAAAGAAATTACCAAGCTTAAAAGAAAGCAGGTACCTTATCTTAGAAGGGATCTAGGTATTGTATTCCAGGACTTTAGATTACTTCCTAATAAAACTGTTTATGAGAATGTAGCTTTTGCAATGCAGATCGTAGGTGCATCATCTAGAGAGATACGTAAAAACGTACCAATGGTACTAGGACTTGTAGGGTTAGCTAGAAAAGCAAGATGTTATCCAAATGAACTATCAGGAGGAGAGCAACAAAGAACAGCACTTGCCCGTGCCATTGTCAATAACAATCCTATACTTATTGCTGATGAGCCAACTGGTAACTTGGACCCTGCAACATCCTGGGAGATTATGAACTGCTTACAGGATATTAACAAAAGAGGGGTTACGATTATTATGGCAACTCATGAGAGAGAAATTGTTAATGCGCTTAAAAAACGTGTTATAGAAATCTCTGAGGGACAAATTAGTAAAGATGTATATGAAGGAGGATATGACGATGAGGTGGAATACTCTCAGGTATTTATTTAAAGAGGGTATCATGGGCCTATGGAAAAATAAAACGATGGCACTTGCTTCGGCAGGTACCATTGTTTTATGTCTTTTAATATTAGGAATGTCTTATTCTATAGGTATGAATATTGATTCACTTCTTAAACAAGTAGAGAACAAGTTTGGTATCACTTGCTATGTAAACGATAACGTAAGTGAGGAGCAAGTCAAGCAGATTAAACAGCAGATTGAGGGGATGAGCAGTGTAAAGGAAGTTAAATATATTTCCAAGGAGCAAGCACTGAGGGATTTTAGCGAGGGTAGTGAAGACACCTCTATCTTTGAAGACTTTAAAGAGGATAATCCGCTCCCAGCTTCATTTGAAATCACTGTATATGATATTGAACAGCAAGAAGCTGTCGTTAAGGCACTTCAAGGTGTGGAAGGCATAGAAACTCAGTATTTAAAACGTGAGACACAAATGTTTATTAACCTTAATCGTACAATAAGTTATATTTGTATTGGTATTATTGTATGTTTGATTATAGTGGGATTATTACTTATGTCTAATACAATCAAACTTACTGTTTATGTAAGACGTAAGGAAATTAATATTATGAAATACATAGGTGCTACAGACTGG
Organism: Cellulosilyticum sp.; assembly: GCF_982396655.1. NCBI lineage: Bacteria > Bacillati > Bacillota > Clostridia > Lachnospirales > Cellulosilyticaceae > Cellulosilyticum > Cellulosilyticum sp. The sequence goes on from NZ_CEVXFV010000019.1 coordinate 69,297, forward strand.
TTTATTAGATTGCCTTTTTTAATTGAAGGTGTGGCCATTGGTCTTATTAGCTCAGTAATGGCGATTACAATTCTGGCTTGTGCATATGATTGGTTAAATAAAAAAATTGCCTTGCAGCTTATGAATGCTTTAGATGGTATTAGCTTAGTGCCTACGGCAAGTATTATGAATGGCATGATTCCTATATGTCTTGTATTAGGCGGCTTTATTGGTCTAGTAGGTAGTGCTTTTGCAATACGTAAACATCTTAAGGTATAAATGGGGGAGTTAGATGAAAAAGAAGATAAGTATAATGCTTGCCTTTCTATTGTTATTAACTCCTGTTTATGCTTCTTCTATTACAAGTAAGAAAAATGAGTTAAGTAGTGCAAAGCAAAATATAGAAAGTAGCAAGAAGAAATTAGAGGCTAACAATGAAAAGATAGAGGCCATGCAAGCCGAAATCAAAAAAGTAGATTTGCAGATTGTAGACATTGAAGATAAAATCTATGAATTAAATAGTCAGATTTCAGAAAAAGAAAATGCTATAGAGAAAAAACAAGTTGAACTAGATGAAATGAACGTAAAGAAAGATGCACAATATGAAGATACTAAAGCCAGAATGGTGAAGATGTATAAAAATCAGAGAGTTGGTTATCTTCAAGTAATCTTCTCATCAAATAGTTTCTGGGAAGCTATTAATCGCATTGAATATATTAAACGTATTTCAGATAGAGACAACCAAACATTAGATGAATATAAAGAAACTATCTCAGGGATAGAAGCGGCTAAGACGACCATTGAAACAGAGAAAAAAGACTTAGAAGTAATTAAAAAGGCTCAGGTCACTAAAAAAGACGAATTAGAAGTAGCTAGAGGAGATAAGGATACTAAACTGGCACAGCTTCAAAAAGAAGAAGGTAAGATTAAATCTGAAATTGAACAGATGGAAGAGTTATCAGACCAGTTAGAGGCAGAAATCAAACAATTACTAGCCGCACAAGCTAGCTCTTCAAGTGGAGGAGGAAATTATAGCACCTCTCATAAATATAGTGGTGGAACCTTTGCTTGGCCAGTTCCAGGTTATTATAATCTAAGTTCTGAGTATAACCCAAGGACGAGTCCTATTTCTGGTAATTATGAATTCCATACAGGAATAGATATTCCAGCAAGTTATGGTGAAAATGTAGTTGCAGCAGCAGATGGCGTTGTTATTACCTCAGGATGGGTAAGAGGATATGGTAATACAATCATGATTAATCATGGTGGTGGACTTGTTACTTTATATGGACATAATTCATCTTTAGTTGTAAGTACAGGTCAAACGGTTACAAAAGGACAGACTGTAGCGAAGATTGGTAGTACAGGCTACTCTACAGGAAACCACTGTCACTTTGAAGTTCGTGTCAATGGTTCGCATACATCGCCATGGAACTATTTAAGCAAATAGGCAGGGATGAAATCACAAGGTGAGGCATATAATTGATAGTAAGAACAAAAAATCCTTAGGACAGTAAGTTTTAAGGATTTTTTTTAAAATGATACTTTAGAAAAGGGAGCGAGGGTATTGAGACACATAAGAATAGATGGCAAAAAGCTAGTAATTGCAGTTGGACTGGTAGGGGTGTTAGCGGGTTGTAATCTTATACAAGGCAGTCAAGGAGCTACCTTTACAAAGCTTAAGTTTTTAAGTCGTCAAGTGAGTAAATTATATTTAGGAGATCTTGATCAGAAAGAACTAAATGAAGGCGTATTTACAGGTTATGTAGATGGTCTAGAAAATCCAGTCAGTACGTATTTAGATGAGACTGCATATAAGCAGCATCTGGCATATGAAGAGGGCAAAACAATAGGCACAGGTCTTACGTATAGTTGGGGACTTGATGGCAATCATTTAGTCATTACAGAAGTCGTACCTAACTCACCAGCAGACAAAATGGGTGTGAAGGTAGGCGACCAGATTGTAAAGGTGGATGATATTAAAGTTATTTATTCTAATGAGAGTGCATTAGCTAAAGCATTAGGGGAGGCAGAAGAGGGAAGCAGCAACACATATGTTATCCGCAAAAAGACAGATAGTACTACTGCAAAGCCAGAAGAAAAAACTATAAAGATTAAAAAAGAGCTTATTGAGAAACCAAGTTTAAAAGTAGATACGATTAATAATATTGGTTATCTTAAACTGCAAAATATTAAAACAGGAACAAGTGAAGAAGTAGACAAGGCCTTAGCTGATTTTGGCAATAAGAAAATTAATAAGGTTGTACTAGATATTAGAGATTTATATAGCAATAATTTGGATGAGACCTTAAAAATTTGTGATTTATTGATGGATAAGGCACTTGCTTTTAAAATAGAAAACAAAGAAGGAAAGATGCAAGAGTATTATACAGCTGATGGTAAGACAGATGAAAAGGTTGTTATTTTAATGAATAATAGTACGGCAGGTATGATTGAAGCGCTTCCAGCAGCAGTAAAAGGAGAAATTCCTTTAGTTGGAACACATAGTGCAGGAAGTGGTTATTTAAGTGAAGTATTTTCACTAGATGATGGCACAGGACTTCGTTTAGCAACAGGTATTTTATATACAAAAGAAGGCATAGCCGTTAATAAAGATGGCATTGCAGTAGATGAAGAAGCTTTCCAGTCCGTTCAATCTGTTATTGAATTATTAGGTGAAGGTACGATGAGTTATGCAAGTGATATGCAGCTTCAAGCAGCCATTAATCAACTTAATAAATAAATCGAATGAATAACATAGATGTGAAATCTATAAGTTGTGAGGATAAGAAACAATAAATAACACAAAATAGTATTAGCACACTTCAGAAGAAGGAGATCTTATAGATGAAAATAAAAAAGCATTTTCGAAAAACCGCTATAAGTTTTTTGCTATTAATAGTTGTACTTGCTACTACCACAGCCTTTGTGGACAAATACTACTATGTAGATAAGAAATTGTTAGCTATTGAGTCAGTCATTAATAATTATTATGTAGGAGATGTAAATGCTAAGAAGCTTCAAGAGGGCATTTACAAAGGTTTTGTAAATGGTGTAGGCGATATATACACCAATTATTATACTGCAGAAGAGTATGCTAGCTTTATGGAGAAATCCAGTGGCGTTTATGCAGGAATAGGGATTCAGATGAGCCTTGATAATGCAGATAATACAATTATGGTTGTGGATGTATTTGAAGGCTCACCAGCACAAGAAGTTGGTATGTTACCTAATGATAAGATTATTAAGGTAGAAGGTCAAACTGTTACAGGAGAGGATTTTTCTAGTTTACCAAGTATGGTCAAAGGAGAGCCAGGCACTAAAGTAAAGGTAACAGTTTATAGACCTTCAGAAGATAAGTCTATAGATTTTGATGTAGAACGTAGAAATATCACAACAGCATCTGTAGAGTCAAAAATGTTAGAAGATAGTATTGGTTATATTAAAATTGTTCAATTTGAAGAAATTACGTATGACCAATTTAAAGCATCATTAGATGAATTACAAGCGGAAAATATGCAAGGTCTCATTATTGATGTACGAAATAATCCAGGTGGACTCTTAAAAGTCACAGAGAAGATTGCAGATGAATTAGTACCAGCTGGCGTAGTAGTTTCTACAGAAAATAAAGTAGGTAAAAATGAAGTATATTATGCAGATGATGAGTATATAAATATACCAATCGTAGTTTTAGTAAATGGAAACAGTGCCAGTGCGTCAGAAGTATTAGCGGGAGCTATTAAAGATACAGGTAGAGGTAAATTAGTAGGGGAAACTACCTTCGGAAAAGGTGTTGTACAAAGCGTCATCCCACTTTCAGATGGCTCAGCACTTAAAGTAACGACAGCTAAATATTTCACACCAAGTGGTGTATGCATTCAAGGAATAGGGATTGAACCAGATTTTGAAGTGACACTACCAGTAGAATTACTCACCAAATCTAAACTTACAGAAGAAGAGGATGTTCAGTTACAAAAGGCACTAGAAGTACTGAAAGAAGAACTAGACTAGTAGGTTAGGGGGGAGTTTGTATAAGGGGATTTATTAAGCAGTATAAAGAATTTATATTAAGTATAGGTATAGGGATACTTGTAAGTGGCCTTATGATGCTCATGGATTTAAGTGTTTCATTTACACTAGGGGCATTATTGCTGATTCCTATAAGCCTCATAGGCGGCCTGATAAGGCCTAAATATACTTGCCTAGCTTATGTGGTTCCTATTATTTATTTAATAGACTGTGTACTTCATATTACAAAGCTTAGACAGACGCAACTCATACCTTATGAAAACTTCGTTATCCTAATCGGCATATTACATGCCATAGAAGGATTTCTAACAACGATATATGGTGCAAATGATTATAGTGAAATAACAAGTTACAATGGCAATAAAATAGCAGGAGGCTACCAATTAGATAAGAAGTGGTATGTCCCCCTGCTATTTTTTAATATCAATGGCTTTTATATCCCTGTCGTTGCCATAGTAGCCTATACTGACCAAACCTTCACCATGAAACCCCAACAAAAAGCTAAAAAAATGGGCCTCGTTATTAAAATTTATGCTTGTGTCGTACTATTATTAGGTGCCCTTACCAAGTATGGTTATTTGCCGTTACTTGTCACCATATTCTTTACACTAATACTTCACGAGCTCATGTTTGCTATCAACGACCAGCTAGAAATCCACAGCCCCCTCAATAAAGCCCCACAAACAGGCCTTCGAATCATAGCAACCACACAAAACCCTAATTTCAACAACCCCTTCTCAAGAGGAGACATCATAGAAACAATCAACCATCTCCCTATCAATACCCTACAAGACTATGACAATGCCTTAAGCACCAACACCGACCACTACATCATCAGACTCCAAACCCTAGAAGGAAACTACAAAATAATCCATTGCAACAAAAACCTTCTTAAAAGAGCCAGTAACGTCTTTTTACCCCCCGCACCCGTAATCTACAACAAACATATCAGCTAATGTAAAAAAGATGTGTCCGAAAAATGCTCCGCTGGTTCAGTTGACCACTGCTAGCTACACTCTACGTAATCTGTGATCAACTGAACCAGCTATCTTTTTGGACATAGTAAGAAAGAAAAAAGAAAAGTTAATTTTTTTCATGCAATAAAATAGACTACTGCATAGCAGTAGCCTCAGGCTGTAGACAATTACATTGTCTACAGCCATTTTTACTGTTAGACTAGAAGT